>JAZROO010000022.1:0-3777 GCA_045648705.1 Eubacteriales bacterium
GTCAAAGCGGTTGGTGACTTTCAGAGTCAAAGTAACGTCGGTTTTCTCCGTCGGCAATGCGATGGTGCCGTCTTTGGCAATAACGTTTACGTCACTGCTTTCGGCGATTTCGACGGTGAATTGACGATTGATTTCTTCAAAAGCAATTTTAGCATTCTGTTGCACTGCCTTCACTTCTTCAGCGGCTTTAGTTGCCGTTTGTTCTGCAGGCGTTGCCAACACGTCAATTTCAGCAAGTTGAATATACTTGATACTTGCATTTGCCGTATCACGTTTTAAAACAAATTTAACGTACTGAACGTCGCTTTGCGGTGCAAAGAAATAAGTTTGTGCATCGATAAGGTTGGCGGTTTTGGTGTCAGCAATGTCCACCACGGGCTCTGCCCAATTTTGTCCATCTGCTGAGATATATGCCGTCACACCCTTGGGGAAATTGGTGGTTGCCGCTTGCTTGGGATGCAGTACAAGACCGTTGACGCGGCTTGCCTCCTCCAAGGTCAGCACAATTTCAACTTCTGCGGCATTTTCTGCACTTGAGAAGAAATAGGCATGTCTTCCGCCGTCAATATTGTTATTGATCAAAACACCGGGTGTTCTGTTACTGGCAAAGTTGGAAGCAGTTGCTTTTGCAACCTGCACCTTGGTTGCCATTTGCTGCCATACGTCAAGAACGTTTACGGTGATGGGGGCGGTGTTGGCGGTGTTGCCGTCAGCATCGGTGAATTTGAATACCACATCTGTCGTTCCGCCAAACACCGTATCTACCGTTCCATCCAGAGAAATCACATCGGGATTAGAGGATGAAACAATGCTTGCCGTGCAACCATTGATGGAAGGAAGAAGCAGTTTTGCCGCTTCATAATCTAGCTCTGCTTCAGTATAGGCACCTGCCGTGGCTTCCGCCATATTGGCAAGGCGAAGCACCTCAAGCTCCAGCAGTTGACTGTAGTATTTTGACTCGGCAGGAGTCACTTTCACTTGAATGTATTTAATATTGCGTTGCAAATCAAAGGCAAAATACTGAGGATCTGCAGTGGTAACGGTATATCCGGTTTCCGTCACCACATTCTCATAGGAAGCGTTGTCCTTTGAAACAGAAATCTCAATGCTTCCGGGGAAATTGGTAAGGTGCTGTGCCGGATATAAAACGATGCCTGCCACATCCTCTGCCTGTTCCAGCGTCACTTTCAGCTCTGCCGCTCCCGAGTTATACACATTGGACCAATAGGCTGACGGATCGCTGATATCCTTGTCATACAAAGACTCAACAGAATATCTTTTATCTGTGCTGGTGGATTCAATCTTTTCAATCTCGGTTGCAATGGTGGGGCAAACCAGTACTTCCAGTTCCAACACCTGACTATAATTTCTGCCTGTAGCAGGAGTTAATTTAACTTTGATATATTTTGCTCTTCGTGTAGCAAAAGAAAGTGTAAGCGGTTCATCTGCCGTTGCTTTGCAATCTGTTTGGGTCAATACGGTTTTATAATTGACATTGTCCATCGACAACGATATTTCCACCGTACCCGGAAAATTCACGGGATATTGTCCGGCATATAAGGTAATCGCTCCAATGTTTGCCGATTGTTTTAACGTAGCGGTAATCGTTGACACTTCGCCGGAAGCATTGGACCAATATTTTGTGGGGTCACTTATATCTCCATCAATCAACGACTCCACCGAATATCTGCTGTCTGTGCTGGTGGCGCTCACAGATTGAACCTCTGTTTTCATCAAAGAAACGGCCTCTTCTTGAACAGGTTCTCTTTTATAAAACTCAATTTCGGCAATGTCGATTTGTGTTGCGCCGTGTGTGCTTTCAACATGTATTGTAACATATTGTCCTACGGTATTTTCGGGCAAAGTGATGGTGTCATATCGCTTATCGGCAGTGCACAAGGCAAGCTTGCCCTCTGTTGTGGGTGTGTCAGGCAGTCCGGAGGGAGCGACATGCAACGTGCTGCTATAAACAGGCGCAGTATCACTTACATAAACCGTGTACTCATTAATGCTTCTGGCGTAAAGATTGCCGGTTGATCTGGCATACACCAACATTTCAGAAATGGGCTTGCTTTCTCCCAAATCAAAGGTAATATAGGCTGTCGGCGTATTTGCTTTTGTGCCCCAAAAATAATCATTATAATCGGTATAAATTCCGTCTACCAGATTTTTGGAAGGATAGCGCGCGGAATAATCCTCCACATTGTGCCCCACGGTTTTAACATTTGTCAGTCGAATCGGCTCGTTGGCAATAGGGGTTCTGTGTCCGTAAAACTCAATCTCCTGAATGTTGATAGATTCGGTTGACGCTGCGTATATGCTTTTTATATGAATCGTAACGAAGCGACCGGTACTGCCCTCCGGCAGCGAAATGATTCCGTATTTATTGACGGTTGAACACTCACTCATTGTGCCGGATGCGGAAGGCGTTGCGGCAAGTCCGGTAGGTGCTTTTCCGTCGGTTGCAAAGTAAGCGGGTGCAACGTCACTTACATATATGTCGTAATCCTTGATGTTTCGTTTTGCAAGGTCATTATTGTTCACTCTTGCATAGACCATCAACTGACTAAGCGTCGTATTGGCGCCCAGGTCAAAGGTCAAATAAGCGGTAGTCACACCGGTTTTACTATTCCAAAAATTAGCGGTGGAATTATTGATGCCATCTACCATCATTTGTGGCACATAGGATGAGTAAGAATAATCCGTTACATTTTTTCCTACAATTTTGACACCGTCAATTTTTTGATCCTCTGCCGACGCCGGTAAAACAACGCCGGTTGCCATACTGATAACCATCAGTATGGCAAGGCATAAACTTAAAATGTTTTTAAAACACTTATTCATAATTATCTCCTTTACTGAACGATATAGGGCAGACTTTCACTTTCGATTTCCACGCCGGTATCGGAAATGATAACAGCAGAAATCGTCATCGTATCTACCTCTTCGCCCATTCTTTTGAGTTTTGCAGAAAATACGTATTCATAATCGTTTGCATAGGTCTTGTTGTAACTTTCCACAACTTTCTTTACAAAAGCATCTGCATAGATAAAGTCTTGCTTTGCCTTGTATGTTTCGCCATTCCAGCTGATTCTTACAACAATCTTGGTCGCGCTGTCCTCCGCGCCGTTTGCTAATGCTTCATGCACAAAGCTTTCAAAGGTCGGTGAGAAAAGATATTTGTCGCCATTAAAGGTTTTTCTCATTGCTACACTTGTAAATTTGTAGCAGTCGTTTTCTGCATCATATACAGGTAGATAACCTTTGTTGGTTTTATCCAAAGCTACACTATCTTTCTTAACAACGAGTTTACCCGTGTTTACCTTGCTGCCGTCGATCACTGCAGCGCCTCTGAGCGCAACCACGTAACCGCAATTCAACGTATTGCCATTCAGATCAAGACTTACCTCGGGATTCAAAACCAGTAATTCCGCTTGGACATCTGCGTGCATAATCACAGTGTCCCCTGCCTTTGCATCTGCAATTGCCTCGGCAAACGTTTCATACTCTTTGCCGTCGATTTCAGCTTCGGCGCCGCCGCGTCTGGTCTTGATAACGGTATCTACCGCACTCCAGTTAACGCCCTCCGGCAAGGTGATTTCGTAACCGCTTTCGGTTTTGGTAACTGTGATGGGAGTTTCGCTTCCGTCAAAGTTCATAATCACCGCGTTTTTGCCAAGTTCACTGCCGTCTGCCGTTTCGGGCAAGGTAAGTGTGTTGCCTTTGGGGGCTTTGAGCACGTGCAGATAGATGTTTTTACCGTCTCTTGACTCGGTG
>JAZROO010000023.1:0-3613 GCA_045648705.1 Eubacteriales bacterium
TTATGAAAAAGTGACGACCAAGGAAGGCACCAACGAGCCGACCGACAACGTTATTTTTATCGACGCTTCTTGGGCGACCGATGCGCCTGAGCTCGACGGTGAAAATAAATTTGAATACGAATATGTCGGCAACGGCGAGACCTACACGCTCACTTGGGGCGTAAACGCCTTTACCACTATGGTTGAATTTGCCGCACAAGCTAAAGCTTATTCTGAAGCTTGGGTTGCAGATCCGAGCCTGAGCCGCGACTTCGTTGCCGTATTTGCCCCTGGTGATTACAAGGGCCTTGGCGGAGACGATGCATCCGCTGCTGTCACTTTGTCCTCTTTGGCAGGGAATGCGGTTCCCACGGTTGATCAACTGCTGAATGTTTATATGCTGGGTGCCAAAGCAGGTGAAAATCCTGTAAATGACGCTCGTTCTACCAAAGAAGAAGCCAAAGCAATTCAAAAAGGCAGAGGTAACGACATTGCGACCGAAACCGTTTTGACCGACACCTTTAACTTCCTTAGAAGAAGCAACACCGTGATTGACGGTTTTGCCGGCAAAGGTAATGCAACCTTGCTGACCAGAGGTGGCGACCTGTATGTCAATATTCTGATTAAGAATTACTATGTTGCAGATTTGGTTGCACCGTTTAACAATATGGCCATCAATGGCTACGATGCAGGTGGCGGCGCATCCTCTCCTGATTGTATGTGGGAATTAGTGAATTGCTACTTCAATTATAATGAAACAAAAGCATTGAGCGGTTCAACCGGTTATGGTAACAACGGCTACGAAGAAATCGAATCAAATAAGATCGTTTTCAATAACTGCGTCTTTACTCACCCCAATTATACAAGCGGTCATAAGTTTTTCCTTATGCCTGAGGCAAAAACAAGAGCGACACAGGCAGCAAATTTTTATGGCGATTATGTAGAAGCTCCGGTAATTACTTTCAACAATTGTTCTGTTGTTGATTGGGTTGAAACGATGTTCCTTTATTGCTTAACAGATAATGACGCGAGAATGGATTCTTATGCTTCCGGACAGGTCGTTTTCAACATCACGAATAACAAGTTCTATGACGTAGCAAAGGGAACTGGAACACAAACAGTCATTTGCTTTAAAAACCCCCACCAAACAACAGTTCCTCAAACTTATAATATAATCGGAAACTTATTTTCTGTATCTAATGAAATGGCTCAACAATATGCCAATGGTTATCATACATTTTTGGGTGAGGGCGGCAATAACCAGCCTTCCATGCAAGCCATTATGAATATCAAGGAAAACATTTTCCGCTTCCCCAACGGTGATAGTGCTGCTAACACACGTTATTGGATTTACAGATCTTCAAATGACAACGTATCAAAAGTAGATCTTTCCGGTAACTTATTTATTGACAATGAAATGCACGTTCTTCCTAACTGGCAGCGTAACCTCAGAATGGACGGATTTTATGCACAGTCAGATATTTATGTATCCGCTGCAATGAAGGGTGGCATCAGAGAAACCTTTGCCATTAAAGATATTAAAGGTGGTGCCGTACTTTATAACAATGTTTCAATAAATGCGATTGTTCATGAAAACAGTACCTGGCATAAGGGTGATGATTTATTAGGAACCGTTTCCGTTCTTTTGGAACGCTATGATAATGAGGGTAATGAAATCAAGTACCCCGTCAATGATGAACTGTTTACTTTTGGTAACGAAAATGTTGAATTTATAGGCGTTTATTCGGATTTGGCGTGTAGTCAGCCGGTTTATGAATTAACTCAAAATATGTTTAAGAACGGTATGGTTTATTACCTCAAGGCGACTTATAAAGAGACTGCAAATGGTATTGAAACCACCGCAACTATAATTTACAGTTTGAGTTCTCCCAAAAAATACCTTGTTGTTACCCCGCACGATAGCGTATATGACCAAACTGGAAGCTATACCTTTAATGGTGTGGAGTACAAAAAAGACGAAAAAGCTGAAGATGGTGCAGACGTTCTGTTTTTCCATCGAATTGACGCAGATGGAAAAGCAGAAGGAACAGAAGGCCTGTTGAATTATTATGATTGGCCTCTTTGTGAAAGCGGTGGTGCCTCTAGCGGTTACGGTGCAGCAATGACAAATGATCCGAAGGACATGATTGCGAAATCGGTGATTCTTTTGACACCCGGCAATCATGAGGCATTATATCAAGCCCCTTGGCGCTCAATTGCTTTGGTTGGACCTAAGTTTGCTACTTCTGCCTATGGTGCTGAAAACGAAAGTGGCGAACTTGCCAATGGCAGAAGCATCGATCCCGAAACCGAGGCCATTTTCCCCACTGGGTTTTCTAATGCTGCTTCGCGAGCCTCATTGATGATAAGCTTCCACGGAGTTGTTCTTGCTAACGGACATCATGGCACAATAAAATTCAAAGATTTTGGTGGAGTGCCCGGCGCCACAAAATCAGATTATCAAACTGCAACCTTCAAAAATTGTATTTTTGCATCACAAGCAAAAGAATGGGGACATCTGTCTAATGAATCGTTGTCTAATGACGTTGGTTTGATGCTAGACTTGCGCATACAAGATAGCGTATATTATAATCTGACAGCAGATCGCGACCCCAACGTACCCTTGTTTAGTCCGTATGCTTTCCGTCATGTTGTTGAGAACTTTGCGGTGATTTCCAAAAATTGTTGGGCACCGAACAAAGTTGCTATTGAAAATCAAATTGCTAATCCTGTTTGGAAAACAAGTGGAACTCCCGCTCCTGTTATCAGTGGCCTTACCTACCATGTTGTAAATCATACTCCGGGTGGAGAGCCGATCGATACACTCGCCCCCACTTGTGGCGATGAGGGTTACAACAAGTTCTATTGTGTTTGTGAAGACCACGAGATCGTAACCGTACCCGTAAAACCGACCGGTGAGCACACCTATGGTGATTGCGAAGAAACTCTTGCTCCCTCTTATACTGCTCCGGGTGAGAAGAAACAAGTTTGCGAAATTTGCGGTGACGAAAAGACCGAAGCTATCGACAAACTGATTTCCGCCGCTTTGATTGGCGACACCTACTATCCTGTTTTTGCAGACGCTTTGGATGCCGCCAAAGCAGGCGACACCATTATCCTGCAATCCAACATCGAAGAGCCCGTTGACTTTATCATTCTGGGCAAAGAGATTACTCTTGACCTCAGCGGCTTTACCGTAACTGCAGGTTCCGTAATCGGCTTTAAGACCAGCGCGGTTATCGACAGTGTTGGCGGCGGTAAGCTGATCGTAGAAAAAGCCAAGGTTGCACTGGATGCAACCAACGGTAACTATATGCCTGTTTATACCGATGGTGGATACATCTTTGTAACGGTTGAAATGCGTGAAGTTTGGGACGATGAAAATGCTGAGCAGTATCTGTTCTCGCCCATCTTTGACACAGCTGCACACGCCGCTCTGGCAGCAGGTGCAGAAAAGAGCGCCACCAAGATCATCGTAAGACTCTCTTGGGTCGACACAACCTACGCCGCAACTCAGGATTTCATCTATTTGGATAAATTTGTTGCTGAGGTTATGAACAGCTACGGCAAAATCGCCGAAAATGATTACGATCTGGCATTCTCTGCTTTGCTTAACAAAACTCCCGACGTTGAT
>JAZROO010000024.1:0-61262 GCA_045648705.1 Eubacteriales bacterium
GGCGCATTGATGGCGTTGGGTGCCTTTATGTTGCTTGTTGAGTTTTTGATGAAGCTGACATTTGACCTACACTTTATCGGTTGGTCAATTTATCCGTTGGTTGTGCTATTCTTGTTTGGTGGTTTACTTATTTACTTTGCCATAAACAGTGCGGCTCGTGAAATGATAGAAAGAAAGCTGTTTTTCTAACAGATAAAGATGGGTTAGATGACTTAATTACATACATAGAAAACCTGGCTTTATTATATCGCGGCAAAGAAGAAACATTAAAAAATTAAAATATTAACTATTGAAAGGAATGTCTTTTATGAGTAAAACGGACAAAAAATACGAGGCGCTATTTACGCCTTGGAAAATCGGTAACGTTGAAATCAAAAACAGAATTGTAATGTGTCCTATGGGCGGCACTTCGCTTTTTGGTTGGTTTGAACTTACCGGATGTCACTTTGACAAAGAAGCGGCAAAACTTTTCCTTGAGAGAGCTAACAACAATGTTGGACTTATCATTCCCGGAATAGCGCCTTTGCGCGACACTTTCTTTGGAAAATGGCTTTGGCAGAACGAAAAGATGTTCAAGGATCTCAAAGAGTTTATGGACGAGATTCACAAGACGGGCGCAAAACTGTTTATTCAGCTTACCGCAGGCATGGGGCGTTCTTGGGCAATTACTGAGCTTGTGGCACCCTTACATAAAAACAAAATTACTCGTGCAATAGTAAAACCGATTATTGATACCTCGCATGAATTGGCTTCTCCTTCTCCACAAAAATCTCGTTGGGCGCACGATATTGAGTGTCCTGAAATGACGGTAGAGCAAATTCACGAAATCATTGAAGCTTTTGCTAAGACCGCAAAGCTTTGTAAAGAAGCAGGCGTTGATGGAGTGGAAGTTCATGCTGTTCACGAAGGATATCTTCTTGACCAATTTGCAATTGAATTTTTCAATAAGCGTACAGACGAATACGGCGGCAACTTTGAAAACCGTTACCGCTTTGCAGCAGAGGTTGTAAAAGCGATTAAAGAAGCTTGTGGTGAGGATTACCCTGTATCACTTCGTTATTCTGTTGAATCCAAGATGAAGGGCTTTTGTGAAGGTGCTATGCCCGGAGAGGAATATACTGAAGTTGGTCGTAATATGGAAGAATCCGAAAAAGCGGCTAAATATTTACAAGATGTCGGTTACGATATGCTTAATGCCGATAACGGAACTTACGACTCTTGGTATTGGGCGCATCCGCCGATGTATATGCCCGAAAACTGCAACCTTGACGACGTAGCACATATTAAGGAATTTGTGGATATTCCTGTTGTATGCGCAGGCAGAATGGATGCTGAAGTTGGCGCTAAAGCTGTTGCTGACGGTAAAATCGACGCTGTCGGTGTTGCTCGTCAATTCCTTGTTGATCCCGAATGGATTACAAAGTTGATTGAAGATAGAATCCAGGATATCAAACCATGCATTTGCTGTCACAGTGCTTGCTTTAACTTCTCATCTTCAAAAGGACACGCCAATACACAAGATCTTACCGATACAATGGGACTTGCACGTTGTGCGCTTAATCCCGAAACAATGCAATCTAAAAAGTATCACATCGACCAAGCCAAGAAAAAGAAAAATATCGCTATTATTGGTGGCGGTATCGGCGGTATGGAAGCTGCCATCGTTTGTGCAAAACGCGGACATAGCGTAACTCTTTACGAAAAGAGCGATAAGCTTGGTGGTGTATTTATTGCAGCAGCAGCTCCTTCCTTCAAGGAAAAGGATAGAGATCTTATTGCATGGTATATTCGCGAACTTGCAAAATATCCCATTGATGTAAAATTAAACACCGAAATTAAAGACGTTAAGGCTATTAATGCTGATGAAATTATCGTAGCGACAGGCGCCAAGGCTAAAACAATTCCTGTAAAGGGTGCTGAAACCGCTGTTGAAGCAGTTGACTATCTGCTTGGCAACAAGACCGTTGGTGAGAATGTTGTGGTTATTGGCGGCGGACTTACAGGATGCGAAATTGCATACGATCTTTATTTGAATGGCAAAAAGCCCGTCATTGTGGAAATGCAGGATGACCTGATTACTACTCCCGGTATTTGCCTTGCCAATACAAGTTATTTACGTGATTTCTTTAAGACCAACAGTGTTCCTGTGCATCTTGAAACCTCACTTTGTGAGATAAACAGCGGAAGTGTAACCCTTAAAAACAAGGAGGGCAAAGTCTTTGCAGTAGATGCCGATTCGGTGATTTTGTCCGTAGGTTATGTTCCTGCACCGATTGTTTCAAAAGGAAGACATATTCACGTAATTGGTGATGCCGAAAAGGTAGGAAATCTCCGTAGCGTTATTTGGGGCGCTTGGGACATTTGTATGAAACTGTAAGGAGAAGATAATATGATTTTAACGAAAGAACAGCAAGCCATCCTCGATGGTGAAAAGGGTGAAACTCTTGCAAAGGTTATGAAAACCTTAGTAATGTACGGTGATGCTTTTGAGGCTGAGAAGCTCGTGCCTATCACATCAAAATACAACCACCTTGTGACTTCCTTTGGTCTCAAGGTAATGTCGCCCGTTTATGACTTGATGCAACAACTTCTTGACGCTGATGTTGCATCGGAGCAAAAATTCTCGGTTGACCCTCGTCCGCTTGACAAAAACGTTCCTGCAAACCTCTTACAGAACCTTGTGTTCAATAAGTTTATGTATACTAAGCAGGATTTTTACGAAGATCAACTCAGCAAACTTGGTCTTATGGATAAAAATGCCTTTACCTGCACCTGCTATATGGATGAGGTAGGAAATAAGCCGCAAAAGGGCGAAGTTCTTTCTTGGGCAGAATCCAGTGCAGTTGTTTATGCAAATTCTGTGCTTGGTGCAAGATGTAACCGCAATTCCGGTATTATTGATATTATGGGCTCTATTGTAGGTTTTGTTCCGTATTTTGGACTTCTGACCGATGAAGGAAGAAAAGCAACTTGGGTTGTAAAGGTACAAACCACCAAGAAACCTGAGGCACAGCTTCTTGGCTCTGCTATCGGCATGAAAGTAATGGAGGATGTTCCATACGTAGTAGGTCTTGATCAGTGGATTGGAACTGACCTGAACGACTCCGCTTGTGCTTATTTAAAGGATTTCGGTGCGGCAACCGCATCCAACGGTGCAGTTGGTCTTTACCATATTGCAAATCTCACTCCCGAGGCAGTAGAACTTGGAGAAAATCTTATTGCAGAGGGAGCAAAGGAATATATCATTGATGATGCTGAACTTGAAAGAGTGAAGAACAACTATCCTGTTATCTGGAAGAATCCTGATGCAAAGCCAAAACTTTGTTTTGTTGGTTGCCCTCATCTTTCATTGGAACAACTTAAAAGTTGGACTCTCAAGCTTGAAGAAGAACTTAAAAAGAACGGCAAAAAGAAGGTTACTATCAATACCGTATTTACCGCCGCTCCCGGTGTGCTTGAAGCATTTGAAAAGACCGAATATGCAGCAAGACTTAAGGAAACAGGGGTTATTACTTCTTATATTTGTCCGCTTATGTATATGAACAATCCTCTTTGCAAGAAGATGCCTGTTATCACGTCATCTAATAAATTGCGTACTTATACGAGTGCCAGATATTATACCGATGCTGAAATTCTTAAAATCATTACGGGAGGTAAAAACTAATGAAACAGTTTAAAGGAAGAGTTGTTACTCCCGGCGAGGTAACTGCAGAGGCGGTTGTAACAAAAGAAGGATTTAACACCTTGGCTTCACTTCAAATGGCACTGCAGTTTGGTGATAAAGAAGTAAAATGCGGTGATCAAAGTAATAAGGAACTTTACGGAAAATCACTTATAAACAAAGCTCTCTGCTTGCCTCAGACCATTGGCTCTACTACAGGTGGTCTTGTGCTTTATTGTGCCTGTTCAATGCAGAAGAATCCTGCTTGTATGCTTTTTGCCAATCACATCGACTCACTTGCGGCCGCAGGCGCTGTTCTTGCTGATGTTTGGGTAGATAAAGTTACTATGCCCGTTATCGACTCACTCGGAGATGAATTTCTCAACTATGTAAAGGACGGAATGAAGATTACCGTAAAAGCAGACGGAATCGTTGAAGTTGAATAAGTATTATTAAAGCGAAAACGATCCTACCGAATAGAAGATACCATTGATATCCCGACTCAAGTACTCGGAAAATCAATGGTATCTTTTTTGTGAGTCTTTCCATAAAAGTTGCATTTGCTTTTAAATAGAGAGATTTATTAAGAAATAAAAGCATAATATTAATATTTAATCTTTAAATTCAATTGTTTTTATGCTATAATATTTATGAATGTTCTGTTGAGTTATTTTATGGTATTTCATTCACCAACATTTCAGGTGAATTTGCAGAGGATAAATGACAGAAAATAATCAAAAAGGAAGGAGTGAAAACGTGGCAGACAAGTTTATTTTACATTCAAATTACAAGCCAACCGGGGATCAGCCTGAGGCTATCGAGCGTTTGGTTGATGGATTTGAAAAAGGAACTAAAAAACAAACACTGCTTGGTGTTACCGGCTCCGGCAAAACGTTTACTATGGCAAATGTGATTGCGCGTTTAAATAAGCCGACGTTGGTTTTGGCGCACAACAAAACATTGGCAGCACAGCTTTGCAGTGAACTTAAAGAATTCTTTCCTGAAAATGCTGTAGAGTATTTTGTATCCTATTATGATTATTATCAGCCTGAGGCTTATATTCCGTCGTCAGACACATATATAGAAAAAGATAGCGCCATAAACGAGGAAATTGATAAACTGCGCCACAGTGCCACTTTTTCGCTTTTTGAAAGACCGGATACGATTATTGTTTCATCCGTTTCTTGCATCTACAGTTTAGGTGATCCACAGGATTACAAGGAAATGGTTATTTCATTGCGCCCGGGTATGCAGATAGACCGCGATGATTTGATTATGCGTTTGGTCAGCAATCATTATGAGAGAAATGATATTGATTTTTCTCGAAATAAATTTCGTGTCAAGGGAGAAGTGGTTGATGTTTTTCCTGCTGCTTCTTCCGATAAAGTGATTCGCATTGAGTTTTTTGATGATGAAATTGATCATATTTATGAGATTGATTCTCTTACCGGTCAAGTTCTTGCGGTTTTGTCGCACGTTGCCATATATCCCGCTACGCACTATATAACAACCGATGACAAGATGGAAACTGCAATTGCAGAGATCGAAAGAGAATTAAAAGAACGTGTTGCTTATTTTAATGAAAACAACTATTTGCTTGAGGCGCAACGAATTGAGCAGAGAACAAAATACGATATAGAAATGTTGCGCGAAATCGGCTTTTGTAACGGAATTGAAAACTACAGTCGTATTATGAGTGGCAGAGCGCCCGGAAGTACGCCATACACTTTATTTGATTTCTTTCCGGATGATTTTCTTTTTATTATCGATGAGTCGCACGTTACTTTGCCTCAGGTTCGCGGAATGTACGGGGGAGACCGCTCCAGAAAAGAAAGCTTGGTACGTTACGGTTTTAGATTGCCTTCAGCCTTAGATAATCGTCCTCTAAACTTTGATGAATTCTTGGGAAAACTAGATAAAACTTTATTTGTAAGCGCTACGCCCGGTCAGTTTGAAATCGATCAGAGTGCAGACGTTATAGAGCAGGTGATCCGTCCTACCGGTCTGCTTGATCCCGAGGTGATCGTTAAGCCGAGTGAGGGTCAAATTGAAGACTTACTTTCTGAAATAAACATTCGTTCTGCCAAAAAAGAGAGAGTTTTAGTTACCACACTTACCAAGAGAATGGCGGAGGATTTAACCTCGTTTTTAGAAACCAACGGCGTTAAAGTGCGGTATATGCATCATGACATAGACACGATGCAACGAATGGAAATTATTCGAGATTTAAGACTTGGCTTGTTTGACGTTTTGGTTGGAATTAATTTGCTCAGAGAAGGTCTTGATATTCCTGAGGTTTCTTTGGTGGCGATACTGGATGCGGACAAAGAGGGATTTTTGCGCAGTGAAACTTCTTTGATACAGACAATCGGCAGAGCTGCTCGAAATTCTGAGGGTCAAGTTATCATGTATGCTGATCAAGTTACACCATCTATGGAACGCGCTATTGTTGAAACCAATCGTCGTCGCGCCAAGCAGCAAGAGTATAACTTACAAAACGGAATTGTACCTAAAACGATTATTAAAGATGTCCGTGAAATACTTGAAATTTCCAGTAAAAAGGATATCAGAAATATTCAAACCAAGGATATAAAAGCCAAGCAAAAGGATAAATTGATTAAAGAACTTACCAAACAAATGCAACAAGCTTCAGCAATGCTTGAGTTTGAGTATGCTGCGGTTTTACGTGATAAAATCAAAGAACTGCGTCAGGAATGAGGAAATTGGTTTATGGAAAAATATATTACCATTAAGGGCGCCAAAGAGAATAATTTAAAAAATATTGATTTGACCATACCCAGAGACAAATTGATTGTATTTACCGGTTTGTCAGGATCGGGTAAATCTTCTTTGGCGTTTGACACGATTTATGCCGAGGGTCAAAGACGATATGTAGAGAGTTTATCGTCATATGCAAGAATGTTTTTGGGTCAGATGGACAAGCCTGAGGTGCAGTCAATTGACGGTCTTTCACCTGCGATTTCTATTGACCAAAAAACCACCTCAAAAAACCCCAGATCAACTGTTGGAACGGTAACGGAAATATATGATTACCTTCGTTTGCTTTATGCGAGAATCGGCAGACCGCATTGTCCTGTTTGCGGCAAGGAGATCACGCAACAAACGGTGGATCAAATTGTTGAGCAAGTCCTTGCATTGCCTGAAAACACTAAGATTCACATATTGGCACCTGTAATCCGAAAACGTAAGGGTGAGCACAAAAAACTGCTGGAAGAAGCGCTGAAAAGTGGCTATATGCGCGTGCGCATTGACGGCATTTTATATGAACTTTCCGAAGAAATATCACTTGAGAAAAACACAAAACACACTATCGAAATAGTAGTGGATCGTTTGGTGATTCGCGAAGGGATCCGAAGCAGATTGGCAGATTCTGTCGAAACTGCGCTTCACAATGCCCACGGACTTGTGGTCATCAGTCAAAGTGGCGGAGAAGATCAGGTTTTTTCGCAAAACTACGCTTGTCCTGAGCACGGAACAAGTATTGAGGAACTATCTCCTCGTATGTTTTCGTTTAACAATCCCTACGGTGCTTGTTCAAATTGCGATGGTATAGGATATACTATGTCCATTGATCCGGAAGCGTTGATTTCTGATGGATCGTTGTCACTCAATGAAGGCGCTATCAAAGCAAACGGTTGGCACTCGGGTTATGGCGATTCTATTGCAAATCTTTATTTTGCTTCGCTTTCTAAAATGTATAATTTTTCCTTAAATACACCGTACAATGAGTTGTCCGATGAGGTTAAGGACATTTTGTTATACGGAACAGGGGATAGAGAAGTTCCTATTGGTCGCAGTGGAAAATATGTTAGGCATGCGCCTTTTGAAGGAATTATCAAAAATTTAGAGCGACGCTATCATGAAACAAATAGCGAGTTTATGCGCCATCAGATTGAATCAATTATGGTGGAAAAGAAGTGTCCCGTATGCAATGGTGCACGACTCAAAAAAGAGATTCTGACAGTTACGGTTGGCGATAAAAATATCCAGCAAATTTGTGAGATGTCTATTAAAAAAATCCTTGATTTTTTTGACACTCTTCAGCTGAATGACCGAGAGGAAATGATTGCGCATGAAGTAATTAAAGAAATTAAGGTTCGACTGAATTTCCTTGTAAATGTTGGGTTGACCTATTTGACGCTTTCTCGTTCTGCGGGAACTTTGTCGGGTGGCGAAAGTCAAAGAATTAGACTCGCCACACAAATTGGCTCTTCTTTGATGGGTGTATTATATATTCTGGATGAACCGAGTATCGGACTGCATCAACGTGACAATGATAAACTTTTGGCAACGTTGCAAAAGCTGAGAGATGTAGGTAATACTTTGATTGTTGTTGAACACGATGAAGATACGATGCGCGCCGCCGACTATATTGTTGATATTGGTCCTGGGGCCGGTATTCATGGCGGTGAAGTAGTGGCAAGCGGAACACCGCAGGAAATTATGGAGAATAAAAATTCTCTCACCGGTTTGTATTTAAGCGGTCAAAAGAAGATTGACATACCTCAGCGCAGAAGACAGGGGAATGGTGATTTCCTGCAAGTTATCGGTGCGGCTGAAAACAACCTTAAAAACGTCGATGTTTCTATTCCTTTGGGCACATTTTCTTGTGTTACCGGTGTGAGCGGATCAGGTAAATCATCGCTTGTAAATAATGTTATCTATCAGATTTTGGCGCGTGATTTGAATCATTCCAAAACATTGCCCGGGAAATGTAAAGAAATACGCGGACTTGAGCATTTGGACAAGGTGATTAATATTGATCAATCTCCTATTGGAAGAACACCGCGTTCCAATCCTGCAACTTACACCTCGGTGTTTACGGATATTCGCGATCTTTTTGCGCAAACACAAGCGGCAAAAGCTCGTGGATACGGCCCCGGCAGATTTTCGTTTAATGTTCGCGGCGGTCGCTGTGAGGCTTGTCAAGGCGATGGTATTATTAAAATCGAGATGCACTTTTTGTCCGACGTATACGTGCCGTGTGAGGTTTGTAAAGGGGCACGTTATAACAAGGAAACGTTGGAGGTTAAGTACAAGGGAAAGTCTATTGCCGATGTTCTGAATATGACGGTAGAAGAGGGAATGAACTTTTTTGAAAGTATCCCAAGAATATATAGAAAGTTAAAAACGATGTATGATGTTGGCTTGTCTTATATTAAGATCGGACAATCTTCTACAACGTTGTCTGGTGGAGAGGCGCAACGAGTAAAACTTGCGACTGAACTTTCCAAAAGACCGACCGGGAAGACGATTTATATTTTAGATGAACCGACAACGGGACTTCATACTGCCGACGTGCAAAAACTGATTGAAGTGTTGCAGAAATTGGTTGATGGAGGCAATACTGTTTTGGTTATTGAGCACAATTTGGATGTAATTAAAACAGCGGATTATATTATTGATTTAGGGCCTGAGGGCGGAGATGCGGGAGGAAAAGTTTTGGTTAGCGGTACTCCCGAAAAAGTCGCCGCTTGCAAAAAAAGTTTTACTGGTGAATATCTCAAAAAAGTTGGAATTAAGTAATAAAAATATGCCGATAGCGTTTGCTATCGGCATATTTTTATCTTCTGTTTGAGGGTGTGGTTCTTGCCATTGTGGGTCGACTGGGGCGTCTTCCTTGGTTTACATAGGTAACAAACTTGATGGCGTACAAGTCGCAAATGGTATATTGATCATTTTTTTCGTCATACAATACGACGTAGCTGATGCCAACTTCATACAATCTGCCTTCGCGATAAATCAGGTTATTTGTGCCGATTAAAAATTCTATAATAACATATGCTCCGATGTTGTCTTGCAATATGCGTTGCATTGAACCGTTAAAGGCTTGGGAATTAATTTCATCAGTGGCTGAGCCGTTGCTTGACGGCATGGTGTTCATATTGTCCATATAGTTAGCTCCTTATGTTGAATAATATTCTGAGGTTGGATTATAAAAGCAGTGTTCACCGATCCTAGTGTAAAAATATCCTACAGTACTTGGAAAATTTGGGCGACAATTTACCGAAAACGGATTGTAAAACCAAAGAGCTTGCTCAAGTCCGGTTAATCGATTTCCTGCAATTGCCCAGTCTGCAATATCAAAATGGACACCTGTTGGATTCATGTTATAGATATTCTGCGGATTATACTGACCATTTTCGATTTCACTGGCGCAGACAAACTGCCCGGGTTGATAAATGATTTTTCTGATGCTTCCTTGCCCGACTCGTTGATATTCACCACCGGGCGCTTGAACGCGATTCATTACAACAGAGGCAACTGCCCGCATGCCGTTGTCTCCTTCGCCGCCTGCTTCGCATTCAATGAGTCTTGCGAGAAGTTCTCTGTCTGAATATGCCATAATACCTCCTTTTAGTGCGCCTAGTAATATTTATTCACTAAAATTTTAAATATGACATTTGACAAATTTGTGTTTATGTTATATTATATATTAAATATATTTATATTGGGGTAGTGTTATGAAAATAAAAAGCATGACTGGATATGGCAAAGCACAAAAGGCTATAAACGGTAAAATTATCAACATTGAAATCAAATCGGTAAACCATCGCTATTTTGATTTTAACTGCCATAATGCAAAAAGTTTTTCCTTCATGGAGGATAAACTTAAGAAAACCGTCAACAGTCATATATCCAGAGGCAAAATTGATTTATATCTTTATGTTGAGTTTGTTGAGAGTGCAGCAAGTGAGGTGCTTATCAACAAGCCGCTTCTTGAAAGCTATATCAAAGCATTCAATGAGTTAAGTGAAAATTATAATTTAAGAAACATCTCGTCGGTAACAGACGTGTTTCGTATTCCTGAGGTAGTGAGCGTTCAGTGCGCGCAACTGGATGAGGAACTTCTGAGTGAAGAGATTTTGTCGGTTTTGGAAGAAACGCTTGAAACATATGATGCTATGCGTTTGGCTGAGGGACAAAGAATAGCGCAGGATTGCCTGGACAAGTTGGCAACGATTGAGCAAAATGTTCTGAAAATTGAGGCACTTGTACCGCAATCACTGAATAACTACAAGCAACGCCTGGAAAACAAAATCAAAGAAGTTCTTGAAAATCGTGAAATCGATGAGCAGAGGGTGTTGACGGAAGTTGCAATTTTCTCTGACAAAATTGCAGTTGACGAGGAAATGGTCAGACTGAAAAGTCATATTGCTCAGTTTAGAGATTTCTTAAATCATTCTGAGCAACCTGTTGGTAAAAAACTTGATTTCCTGATTCAAGAAATGAATCGAGAAATTAATACAACCGGCTCCAAGTGCAATCATATTGAGATTACTTCTACAGTTCTTGAAGTAAAATCATTGATTGAAAAAATCAGAGAGCAAATTCAAAATATGGAGTAAGCCTATGAAGTTGATTCAAATCGGATTTGGGAATTACGTTTCGGATGCACGTATTATTTCGGTTGTCAGTCCTGATTCCGCACCAATCAAACGTATTATTCAAGACGCAAGAGACAGTGCGCTTTTAGTCGATGCAACTTATGGAAGAAAAACTCACTCAGTGTTGGTGATGGATAGTGGACATGTTGTTCTCTCCGCCTTATCTCCGGAAACAATTGAGGGAAGGGTGAATGAGGTGATTGAAAATGAATAGAGGCTTATTGCTGGTTGTTTCCGGCCCATCGGGAGTTGGAAAAGGTACCGTTCTTGCTGAGCTGATGAAAGAAAACGATAATATTCATTATTCGGTTAGCGCCACAACACGTCAACCACGTGAAGGTGAAGTTGACGGAGTGAATTACTTTTTTATATCTAAAGAACAATTTGAAAAAAATATTTCTGAAAACAAAATGCTGGAGTACGCTTGCTATTGCGGTAATTATTACGGCACGCCTTTGGCGGCAGTAGAGCAAATGCGTGATGAAGGCAAGGATGTTTTGCTCGAAATCGAAGCGCAGGGTGCTATGCAGGTGCTGGATAAATGTTCGGATGCAATTTCAATTTTTATAGCGCCGCCTTCGCTTGAAGAATTGCGCAGACGATTAACCGATCGCGGTACGGAGAGTGCTCAGGTTATAGAAGAGAGAATGCGCAGAGCTAATGAGGAATTTTCGTTGTCGGAACGTTATCAGTACACCGTAGTGAATGATTGCGTTGAAACGGCAAAAGATAAGATTAGTCAAATAATATTTAAACATAAAAACATTTAGGAGGAAAAACAATGTTATATCCCGCAGTAAACGAACTTGAAAAGGTGACGAACAGTCGCTATGCTTTGGTAATTTTGACAGCAAAAAGAGCTCGTCAGATTTCAGAAATTAATGAGGCAAATGATGTTTCTCAGAATATCAAGCCCGTAAAACAGGCTATTCTGGATATCGCAGACGGTAAGGTTCGCTGTAAGCAAGTAAACGAGGACTAATTAGTAAGGACGGTTGTATGGCTAAGGTCGTAAAAGTAATTATTTCTAATATAATTAAAAAAATCGATCGGTCATACGACTATTACTATCCGTTTGATGATGATCCGATCGGTCGACGTGTGATTGTTCCGTTCGGAAAAGCAAATTCGCTTCGTAAAGCTTTGGTTACCGATTGCTATGATGCGGAATCGGCTCAAGATTTGAAGGTAGTAATTGATGTTTTGGATAGTGAACCTGTAATATCTAAGGATCAGCTGCCGTTGATAGCTTTTCTTAAAGATCGCTATTTTATTTCAAATTACCGAGCGCTTGGTTGCTTGTTGCCTGCAGGCCTTGATTTTAAGGTTGACAAAGCATATTGCTACACCGGTGCAAACTTTGATGACAAGTATGCTGATTTGGTTGCCTTTGTAGAATCAAAACGTAAGCCTGTTGCGCTTAATTCATTTCCGCAAGAACTTCGTTCTTTAATAAAATGCGCGGTAGATGATGGCGTTTTGGCGCAACAAGTGCATGGCAAAAGAATTTTGGGTGTTCTTGCTGATAAAATGCTTTCTTTGGCCGTTTTAAACGATGAGGCAGAACAATATTTACTTGCCTTACCCAAGCGATTTGAGGGACAAAGAGATTTGCTTCAATTGCTACTTGAGCAAAGAGTTTTATCGGTCAAGGAAGCGCTTTATATGTCCGGATGTACTGTTTCGTCGGTACATACACTTGAAAAAAATGGATTGATTCGTATCTTTTTGCAACCCCGCCTTCGCACACCATATGAAAACATTTCCAAGTCAACGGATGATGGTGCTATTTTGCTGAATGATTCTCAGCAAAAAGTCTATGATGCTATTGCACCAAGGCTTGAAGACGGAAAAAGCATTCACTTGATTCATGGTATCACCGGAAGTGGTAAAACACATATCTATATGCGACTTATGGATGATGTGTTATCAGCCGGAAAAAGCGTTTTATTTATGGTACCTGAAATATCTCTTACACCACAGACACTTGCAAAGTTCTATGCTCGTTACGGTGAAAAAGTTGCGGTAATACATAGCGGTTTATCTATGGGTGAACGCTTGGATGAATGGAAAAAAATTAAAGGACTTGCTTCATCATTGGTAGTTGGTACGCGCAGTGCCGTGTTTTCGCCGATCAATAATCTTGGCTTGATTATTATGGATGAGGAACATGAACCAAGTTATAAGTCCGAAAGCGCACCGAAATATCATGCGCGTGATGTTGCCAGATTTTTGGTGACACAAAAAAACATTCCATTGATTTTAGGATCGGCTACACCTTCGTTGGAATCATACCGCAATGCAGAAATAGGAAAGTATGAGTTGCATACCATTTCCTCTCGATTTAACTCTCAATCACTTCCTGAAGTTGAAATGGTTGACATGCGCCATGAATATCAAAATGGAAATTTATCTTTTTTGAGTGATTCCTTGAAAGAACAACTGATCTCGACTCTGGCGCAAAAGCAACAGGCAATTTTGTTTTTAAATCGACGTGGGGCACATACAAGTGTTGTATGTCAAAATTGCGGTCACGTTCTGAAGTGTCCCAATTGTGATATTCCCATGACTTATCACTCTGCCAATAACCGTTGCATTTGTCATTTTTGCTCATATAGCATCAAGATGTTTGAAGAGTGTCCTGCTTGCGGTAATAAGCACATCAAAATGTTAGGTTTTGGTACACAAACAGTTGAAAAGGAACTTTCAAATTTGTTGCCGGATGCTAAAATTTTGCGCATGGATATGGATACTGTTAATAATTATATTTCATATCAAACAATGCTTTCGGATTTTGCTGATGGAAAATACGATATTTTGCTTGGTACCCAAATGGTTGCAAAAGGACTAAATTTGTCGGGCGTTACACTGGTTGGCGTTTTGCAAGCAGATATGTCGCTTTATATTGATGATTTCAGAGCAGGTGAACGTACTTTTTCGCTTTTGACGCAAGTGTGCGGTCGTTCCGGAAGAGCTGAAAAGGTCGGAAGGGCCGTTATTCAATCTTATTGTCCTGAGCATGAGGTGTTACGTTTTGCAAAAGAGCAAAACTATGGCGCTTTTTATGATTATGAAATTAAGTTTCGAAAGGCAATTAATTATCCGCCTTTTTGCGATATAGCTTTATTTATGATTTGCGCTGATTTGCAGCAAACAGCCGAGCAAGCTTCCAATGCTCTTTTTGAACTGTTGCAGCGTCATGCAGCCGGTGATGCGGCTGATATACCGTTGCGGTTGTTAAGGCCGGGAGCACCGAGAATCGCTAAGGTAAGCGATAAGTTTCGAATGCAATTAATTGTTAAGTGTCGAAATTCTGTGAAATTTCGTCAGTTGGCAGATTTATGTATGGACGAGATTATGGCTAAATATAATGTTTTAGTTTCTGTTGATATTAACCCGCTATCATTTTAGTAAGGAGATAGAAATGGCACTTCGTAATGTTGTTAAAGATGATTTAGAGTTTTTAGGTAAAAAATCAAGAGAAGTGGTAGCTTTTGATGATAAACTTAAGACATTGGTCGAGGATATGAAGGAAACCTTGACACGAGAGCAAGGTGTAGGTCTTGCGGCACCGCAGGTTGGTATTTTGCGTCGTGTTTTTATTATTGATTTTGGTCAAGATGAACACGAGTATATTGAGTTTATCAACCCTGAAATTATTAAAAGCAAAGGCAAGAATACCGATTACCAAGAGGGATGTCTTTCATTTCCCGGCAGACTCTTTGTGGTTGAGAGACCGGATTATGTTAAAATCCGCGCTCGCAATGTTAAAGGTGAAGTTTTTGAAATGGAACTGGACGACTTTATGGCGCGTGCCTTTATGCACGAAAATGACCATTTGAACGGCATTGTTATTCCTATGATTGGGAAGGAATGTGTTGAACGATGAGAATTATGTTTATGGGAACGCCCGATTTTGCAGTTGCATCTCTTGAGGCTTTATGTGAGCACCACGATGTAATCTGCGTGGTTTCCCAACCTGATAAACCTAAGGGGCGAGGTCATAATTTGGCACCAACTGCTACTAAGATTGTGGCGCAACAACGTGGCATTGCCGTAGAACAACCAATTTCACTGAAAGATGGTTCGTTTTTGCCGATTTTAAATAAATATCAACCGGAATTGATCGTTTCGGCGGCTTATGGCAAAATATTGCCGGATTATATTTTAGAGTATCCAAAATTTGGATGTATTAATGTACACGGCTCTTTGTTGCCCAAATATCGTGGTGCCGCCCCGATTCAGTGGGCTGTACTAAACGGAGATAAACAAAGCGGTGTGACCATAATGTACATGGCGCATGAGATGGATACGGGCGATATTATTTTAAGTAAAGCAACCGATATTGGTGAAAATGAAACCAGTGGAGAACTTTTTGAAAGGCTTAGCATATTGGGTGCCGAAGCACTTTTAGAAGCGATTGATTTACTTGAAAAAGGTGTTGTAGATAGTAAACCGCAAAAACATGATGAAGCTACATATGCACCTATGCTGGACAAATCTATTGCAAATCTCGAATTTTCAATGCCTGCAGAGAAGTTGCTGTGCTATATTCGCGGTCTCAATCCGTGGCCGATTGCCAAGTTTATGATTGGTGATGAACAGGTGAAAGTTTTTTCTGCTGTGGCAGGAAAGCCGACCGAGTTGACAGCAGGTACTATAGTTTCAATCGATAAAGAAGGACTTGCAATTGCCTGTGGTGATGGTAACAGTATTGTGATTAAACTTTTGCAACGTCCCGGCAAGAAGGCTACAGACGGTTATTCGTTTGCGCAAGGTTTACGCTTAAAAGTAGGAGATCAACTGATTTAGTTAGGAGAAACAATGGCTGATTCAAGACAAGTTGCCCTAGACGTTTTGATTTCGTGGGACAGAGATGGCAGTTACCCAAATATTTTGCTAAAAGAGAAATTGGGTTTGTTAAATGATGCCAGAGAACGTTCGTTTTGTACAAGCATAGTTTATGGTGTTATTGAAACAAAAATCAAACTTGATTATCTGATAGCAAAGGTTTCCAGCGTTCCGTTCAAAAAAATTCATATTGTAAATCGAAATGCGCTACGTATGGGCCTTTATCAGATTCTCTTTATGAATGTTCCTGTTTCTGCGGCATGTAACACTGCTGTTAATCTTGTTAAAAAGAATGGTCAGATGCGAAGCAGTGGTTTTGTAAATGCCGTTTTAAGAAAATTATCACAACTACAAAAATCGGGTTTGTTTCCTGAGAATGATGATATAAATTCACTCAGTGTTCGTTATTCTGTTGACCAATCTATTATCGCTTTGCTTGTAAAACAATGTGGTGTTTCATTTGTTAAGGAATATTTTGATGCACTTGAAGAGTTGTCACCGAGTGAAACCACCATTGCTGTAAATTTGATCAAAACAAATGCTGAACAGTTGGCAAGTGAGTTGGCGGCGCAGGGCGTTGAAATTCTTGATAAAAATGAAGAATTATTAACGGTAAAATTCACCCTTGATATATCCTCGTTACCATCTTATCAAAAAGGATTGTTTCATGTGATCGGTCGTCCTTCGTTTGAGACGGCGCAGAAGTTGGATGTTAAACCCGGACAAACGGTTATTGATTTATGCAGCGCACCCGGCGGCAAAACGTTTGCCTTGGCATACAAGATGAAAAATAAGGGAAGAATTATTGCTGCTGATATCAGTCCTGCCAAAATCGATGCCATGGAGCGCGAGGCAAAGCGCCTGGGAATAACCAATATTGAATTTCTGTGCGCTGACGGTACAAAAAGTATTTCAAACTGGGTCGGATGTGCAGATCGTGTTCTTTGCGATGTTCCTTGCAGCGGTCTTGGAATTATTCGCAAAAAGCCTGATATTCGCTATAAAGATCTTACGGGATTCTCTCTTGAGGACACCCAACGAAAGATACTTAAAAATGGTATTTCTTATTTGAAAGCAACAGGTAAACTTGTTTATTCTACCTGTACCATTAATCCTGCTGAAAATCAGGATGTTATTTCGGCTTTTGATGATATAGTTGTTGCGCAAAAAACATTTTTGCCACAGAAAGACAGAACAGAAGGGTTTTATTACGCTTTGTTAGAAAAATAGTATGATGATAGAACTTAAATCACTAAATTTAAAAGAACTTGAAGAGTTTGTCATAAACAATGGGTTTCCGAAGTTTCGTGCCAAGCAAATTTTTGAGTGGGTAAATAAGGGCGTTCGATGCTATGAGGAGATGACCAATTTACCTAAAAACCTCATTTCCTTTTTAAATCAAAATGCCTATTTGAGTTTGCTTGAAATTGAGCAAAAATATGTTTCGGCTATTGACTCTACGGTAAAATATTTATTTCGTTTGCGTGACAATAATTTTGTCGAAAGCGTTGTGATGAAATATCATCACGGCTATACGATTTGCATTTCTTCGCAAGTTGGTTGCCGAATGGGATGTGCATTTTGCCAATCAACAAAAGGCGGTAAAGTCAGAGACCTGAGTGCCGGTGAGATTTTGGACCAAATTATCTGCGCTGCGCATGATCTGGATATATCAATCCATAATGTTGTGATGATGGGGATTGGCGAACCGCTTGACAATTTTGAAAACGTTGCCAAGTTTTTCGAACTTGTTAATGCAAAAGAGGGACTAAACATCGGATACCGTCACATTTCTATCTCTACCTGCGGTGTGGTGCCTCAAATTTATCAACTCGCAAAGCTTGATATACCTATAACGCTTTCAATTTCGCTGCATGCTCCTTTTGATAACATGCGTTCTGAAATGATGCCGATTAACAGAAAATACAATATTAAAGAGCTTTTGAAGGCTTGTGCAGATTATCAGGCGGTTACAGGTCGAAGAATTTCTTATGAATATACTCTTGTAAGAGGCGTTAATGATAGTAAACAATGTGCACTTGAATTGTCAAAATTGCTAAGAGGCACATTGTGTCACGTTAATTTGATACCCGTCAACAAAATTGAAGACGGTGTGTATGATCCAACAGAAAAACAAAATATTTATACATTTCAAAATACTCTTATAAATAACGGCATTAATGCAACTGTACGTCGAACGCTTGGGGCAGATATTTCTGCTTCGTGCGGACAGTTAAGAAGTAAACGGATAAAGGGGTGATTATATGATAGTTGCTGCTAAGAGCGATATAGGAAGACAGCGTTTGGAAAATCAAGACACATATTGTTTTAAAATTCTGAATGATTATATCGCATACGGTATTGTTTGTGATGGTATGGGCGGTGCGAAAGGCGGTAAAATCGCAAGTAGCATGGCTGTTGAAACAATATCGGAAATTTTAGATCAGTTTTTCGATACCGAAAACGAGCCATATCAAATCACTTCTTTGCTGCGAAGAGCCATACGGGTGGCAAACGACAAGATTTATCAACTGGCACAACAGGATTCTGAACTGCAAGGGATGGGAACAACCCTTGTGATTGCAATCATGATTCGTAATGATTTGTATATCAGCAATGTTGGCGACAGTAGGGCATATTTGTTTTTTGGCGATGCAATTCAACAAATTTCTGTAGATCATTCTGCAGTGCAAGAATTGGTTGCACAAGGCAAAATTACGCAAGATGAAGCAAAGTCACACCCACGTAAAAACATTATAACTCGAGCACTTGGTGTTGATTCTGTGGTTGAGTTTGATTATTTTACCTATAATTTTTTGCCAAAAGATCGCGTTTTGCTATGTAGTGATGGATTGAGTAACTATTGTAGTGATGAGGTCCTTTTGTCTATTGTAAATAAACCCAGTACGCTTACTAAGACAGTTGAGTCGTTGATTGAATATGCCAACGAACAAGGCGGACAGGACAACATAACAGCACTTTTGATTCAGCAAGATAGATAATCTCGGAGGTTTTATGGAAAGGTTTTTGGGACAGACTTTAAAGGGTCGTTATCAAATTAATGAAATCATCGGCATCGGCGGTATGGCGGTGGTTTATAAAGCATTCGATCTTGTATTGGCAAGAGACGTTGCTGTTAAAATACTTAAAGATGAATATATGCGCGATGAAGAGTTTCGTCGTAGATTTTCTAATGAATCAAAAGCAATTACATTATTAACCGATAAAAACATTGTTGATATTTATGACGTTCGCATGGACGGTGAGGTTCTGTTTATCGCAATGGAGTATCTGGATGGTGTTACCCTGAAGGAATATATCGATAATGTAGGGGCATTGAATTGGCGCGAGGCGATTCATTACATTAAGCAAATTTTGAGTGCCGTTCAACACGCTCATGAGCGTGGTGTGGTACATCGTGACATTAAACCGCAAAACATTATGTTACTGCGCGACGGCACTATCAAAATGATGGATTTTGGTATTGCAAGAGTTTCTGATTATGAAACACACAGCATGAGCATCGAAGCAATAGGATCAGTTCATTATATAAGTCCGGAACAAGCCAGTGGAGATGTTTTGGATGAACGGGCTGATATCTATTCTATTGGTATTCTTTTATATCAATTATGTACAGGTGCTTTGCCGTTTGACGACGAAAATGCAGTAACAGTTGCTTTGATGCAAATTCAAGAGCAACCAATACTGCCAAGAGAACATTGCGCTGAAATTCCCGTTGGTTTAGAGCAGATTATCTTGCATGCCATGATGAAAGATCCTTTGGAGCGGTATGTTGAGGCATCTGACATGCTTATGGATATTGAAACTATTGAAGAAAATCCTGCATATGTTTTTCAGGATGAAAACTATGAAGAAATCCCGGTGCTTCCGCCGATTGTAGAGAAGGCCGAGGAGCAAGAAAAACAAGAGGAACCGCAAGAAACTCCCTTAACCAAAGAAGAAAAGAAAAAACTTTCTACAATTTGGCAGATTATTGCCGGTGTGGCATCAGCCGGAGCTTTTTTTGTTTTTATTTTAATAGGAATGTTTGTTTTGCCCGATTGGTTTGCTGAACCGAAATATGAGGTTCCTAACCTGATTGACAAAATGCTCGATGATGTCTTGGCAAATGAAGAGTACGAGAAATTTAATATTGTAAAAAAAGGTGAAAAACCAAGCGAAAAGAAAAAGGGAATGATCTTAAGTCAGTCAGTACCTGAATTTACATTGGTTAAAGAAGGTACGACCATTGATGTTTACGTCAGTTCCGGCGTTTCGATGGTTTGCGTTCCTGATATTATCGGTGTCGATATTTCCAAAGCAAAAGATATGATGGAAGATAATCAAATTCCGTTTAAAATTATTGAAATTTTCCACGATACTGTTGCAAAAGGAAAGGTTATAAGCACGAGTGTGGCTCCCGGAGATGAGGTTGATGTTTCAACAGACGTTGTCATCATTTATGTAAGTAAAGGATCCGAAAATGAACACGTTGTCGTTCCGGATCTTTCTAAAAAAACCGTAGAACAAGCTCGCACCGAACTTGCAAACATTGGACTCAAACTCAATGAAACAATTGAGGAAGAGTATAGTGATACAATTGAGGCAGGTCAGGTAGTACGTCAAACACCTGCTTCCGGAAAAACCGTTGATAAAGGAAGTTCGGTAACTATTTATATCAGCAAGGGTCCTGATCCTGCAAAGGAACCTGAAACAGCCAGTGTAGTTGCAAGTATAACGTTTGATGAGACATATACCGGTCATCTTTTGGCTATTTCCATTAAACAAGGAGAGACTATTTTGGGGGTTCAGGAGGTTCAATTTGAATCTTTGACCGATGGCGCATTCCATTGGGACGGACAGGCGAAAATTGGTGAGGCTATAGATGTTTTGGTTGATGGCGTTGTTGTTAAAACCCAGATGATTGTTGATGGATTGAATAATGTCAGTGTAACAATGACGGGCGGAACCTATGTG
This sequence comes from Eubacteriales bacterium, assembly GCA_045648705.1. Classification (GTDB taxonomy): domain Bacteria; phylum Bacillota; class Clostridia; order Oscillospirales; family QAKW01; genus Firm-08. Next base: position 20,899 of record JAZROO010000024.1, read on the forward strand.
CCGCCGATTGATCCGGGCGATCTTCCCGGCGTAGAGCCTGAAGAACCAACAGATCCCGAACAGCCAACTCCGGAAGAGCCTGAGGAACCGGATCAACCGAACACTGAGGATCCGACGATCCCGGATGATACCGGTGACAATAATGATAATGGAGACGATCTCGGCGGCGAACCGCCGTCGAAACCCGTTGGCCCGACCACTCCAACAACTCCTACCACGCCTACTACTCCCGGAGCATAGGTGAATATATGGAAGGTATAATTGTACAAAATATTTCGGGATTGTATTTGGTGTATACTGAAACCGGATATTTTCGTTGTCGAGCCAGGGGCGTTTTCAGAAAAAACAACATTACACTTTCGACGGGCGATAAGGTTTCCTTTGAAGTTTTGACACAAGATGAGGGAATAATAAACGAACTCTTGCCACGCAAAAATGAGTTTATTCGTCCGAATGTAGCAAACATTGATATGATTTGTTATGTTGTTTCTTCCAAGTATCCTCAACCTGACACTTTTTTGATAGATAAAATGATTGTGCTTTCAGAACTTAAAGGTGTCGAAATCACTTTGATTTTAAATAAATTAGATCTGGACGACGGAACTGCCGCAAAGGTTTTGGATATTTATGAAGAACTCGGTTTTAAAGTGGTTCGTTGCACCGCAACTGAAATGACAAAATCAAAGGAAATTTTGGATTTGACTCGCGGAAAGACTGTTGTCTTAACAGGTAATACCGGTGTTGGAAAATCCAGTATTATCAATGCTTTGGAGATTGGTGTTCAAACAAAGGTTGATGAAATATCTTTGAAACTGGGCAGAGGGCGTCATACAACGCGCGAGGTTACGTTTTATTTACGACAGGATGGTGGATTTTTTGGTGATTCACCGGGATTTGGTAATGTAGATATAACCCTTGAAGATGAACTTACTCCTGAGAATTTAGCCACATATTTTAAGGAGTTTAAGTCTTGGCGCACACAATGTGGATTTTCAGATTGTTCGCACACGGGAGAAGCCAACTGCTTAATTGCTGACAAGGTTTCATCCGGAGAGATAGCGGAGACCAGATATCAAAGTTATATAAAGATGTATCGCTTACTTCAAGAACGCGAAAATCGTAAAAATTATAAAAAAAGGGTGTAAACCGTATGGTTTGCACCTTTTTTTAATATTTCCATATATTGAATCAACAAACAAAATTGGAGTGGTTTAATGCGGGGTGGAAGAGGCAGAGGTGGTGCTCTGATTTTATCGGGGATTTCCTTTTCCTTGGGTATTTTATGTGCAATGTTACTACCGAATGCTTTGATAGTTATTTTGCTGACGTTTTTACTGCTTTTGTTTTGTTTTGTAAGTATGAGATGAGGGGTGAAAGAATGAAGGTTATTATTTATCAACCAAAGAGATTTTTTGCGGCCGTTTTAAAGAAGATGTTTAAAATTTAAAAATCGGTGACATAAAAAATCACTTGCTTTCATATGAAATGATGAGAGGAGAGTGTGGTATGGATTTGCAAACTACTTATAAAGATATTGGTTTTGCCAAAACCCTTTATGAAAATTACATAGAAGATAAGCTTGAACAGGATTTGATCATACCGGATTATTATTGTTCGGCGCAAAAAATTGTTCATTGTGAAGCGCATGCTGAGGTTAATAGCAAAAGTATAGCTGAGGATAAAATTGTACTTGAGGGACAGTGTGTATGGAAGATACTCTATCTTTCTGCAGAAGACTCTGCTTTACACAACATCACGTGCGAAAAAGGATTTACTGAGATTTTTTCTGCAACTAATTTATGCGATAATATTCGTTATAAAATTAAAACTAAAAATGTTCATTGTAAACTTCAAAGTTCCGGCAGAGCGGAGTGTAAGGCAACGCTTTGTGTCGCTGTAAAAGTTGAAGGTGTTGAGCCCAAAAAGTTGTTGGCAGGATCAGCAAACGCTGATTTACAGCTACAATCTAAAAACTCAAAACATTTTCAATTTGAAACGCATTTTGAAAAGGAGTTTCGTGTGGTGGGGGAAATCCTTTTGAAACGTCGCCACGAATACGAAATTTATAAAACGATCCCTCAAGTTCATATTAAAGAATGTAAGTGTTATGACGGTAAGGCTGTTATAAAGGGCGTGTGCAGGAATACGGTGATTTTATTGTCAGGTGAAGTTTGCGCCGCTGAAACTGCCGAGGTCGAAACTTCTTTTGTTCAGGTGCTGGAATCGGATGAGATTTGCGAGGGATGGTATCCGTATGTTCATTGTCGGGTAGTCGATTCCGATGTTTCTTTCAGTAACGATGCTGATGAAGATACGTTGCTGGTTAATAACAATATCGTTGCCTGTGTTGACGTTTATTCCTTCAAGGATATTTCGATTTTTACGGATGCGTTTCATTTAAATAACGAATTGACTAGCCAATATGAAGATATTGAGTTTTATCGTGACATTCAAAATATCGAAATGATAACGCACATATCACAAAAAGTTCATATGGACACAAAAGATATGACCATATTGTATTTTGAAACAAATGGTGATATTGAAAAAGTTGATGTGCAATCGGGTGTAATGGTGATTGACGGAAAACTAAATGTTGGTTGTGTTTACACCATTAATGAGAGCGTCTACTATAAAACGTTTTCTTTTCCGTTTCAAGCTACAAGGCAACTTGAGGGTGATTTTGAGCGGCTTAAGTGTGATGCGCAGGTAGAAATTGAAAATTTCAATTTTATTATTTTGAACGATATGGAAATGGAGATTGGTTGCGATTGTCGTGTTTCGGTGGCAATATATATTATGGAGCAATGTCGGGGATTGAAGGATTTGGCAATTACTGATAAAAAATCCGAAAACGTATTGCAAACACCGATGATAATTTATTACGGTGCCAAGAATGAGAATCTGTGGGAAATTTGCAAAAAACATTCTGTGCCGGTTGATGCGGTAAGAAAAAATAATGAACTGACAGAAGAATTTCTTTTGGAAGACCGTGTGATTTTTATTACAAAACATTAAAAATAATCGCTCTGCCAGAGCGATTATTTTTTATTTACCATATAGACAAAATACTAATATTAAGATATAATATATATAATTATATTTTAAATTAGGGATGTAAAATGAATAATCAAACACAATATATTAATGCGATAACCGAATATACTCACAGTCTTGAAAGACAACCGCTGGCGTGTGTGATGACATATGGTTGTCAGCAAAATGTAAGTGATAGTGAAAAGATAAAAGGCTTATTGCAACAAATGGGCTATGGTTTTACGACGGACACGGAAAAAGCCGACTTTATTTTGCTTAACACCTGCGCGGTCAGAGAACACGCTGAACTGAAAATTTACGGCAATGTTGGTGCTTTAAAGCGCATCAAAGAAAAGCGTCCGAACATGGTGATAGCTTTGTGCGGTTGCATGATGCAACAAGAGCACGTACAAAGTTACATTAAAAGCAAATTCAAGCACGTTGATATGGTTTTTGGTCCCAGTTTATTGCCCCAATTGCCTCAAATGCTTTACCATGTGATTTTCGACAATGATCGGATTTTTGATAGAAATGAGATTTACGAGATTGTCGAAGAACTTCCGGTAGTTCGGGAAGAAAAGGGAAAAGCGTGGGTCAGCGTTATGTACGGTTGCAATAATTTTTGCACCTATTGTATCGTTCCTCATGTGCGTGGCAGGGAGCGCAGTCGCAGCAGTCAAGCAATTATAAAAGAAGTGCAATCTTTGGTGAGTGACGGATACAAAGATATTACGCTTTTGGGTCAAAACGTTAATTCATACGGCAAAGATTTAGATGAAAATATTGACTTTGCAGATTTGTTGCGCAAACTTAATGATATTCCCGGTGAGTTTTGGATTCGTTTTGTAACCAGTCACCCAAAAGACTGCACTCTCAAATTGATTGATACCATGCGTGACTGCGATAAGGTCTGCAATCATTTGCAGTTGCCTGTGCAATCGGGAAGTAGTGAAGTGCTTCGTCGTATGAATCGCAAATATTCGCGAGAGGATTATTTGTCCTTGATCGAATATGCTAAGAAACAAATACCGGATCTTGCCATTACCAGTGATATCATAGTTGGTTTTCCCGGAGAGACCGAAGAACAATTTGAAGAAACTATTTCGTTAATTCAGCAAGTAGAGTATGATAATCTATTTACTTTTATTTACTCGAAGCGTAAAGGAACACCTGCGGCTGAAATGCCCGATCAAGTGGATCCTAAGATACAGCAAACCAGATTTCAAAAGTTGTTGGATACTCAGACACCGATATGTAAAAAGAAAAATATGGAGTATCAAAACAAAATCGTAAAGGTTTTTGCTGAGACAGTCAGCAAAACAGATGCTGAAATGATCAGTGGACATACTCAAAGCGGCAAAAAGGTGGATTTTAAGGCTTCTGCTGATTGTATCGGTAAAATTGTTGATGTTAAAATAACCAAGGCCAAAACGTGGTTTTTACAGGGCGAAATGAAAGGATAAAAAACAATGGAAAAAATTATTGAAAAAGCAAACGAACTTGGTCAATTAATTAAAGAAAGTGAAATTGTAAAAAAACAAAGAGAGGCAAAGAAAGCTTTTGATAATGATGAGCAATTACAACAGTTGGTCGGTGAGTTCAATCTGGCTAAATTGTCTCTTATGAATGAATCAAATAAGGATCAACCTGATGCAGAAAAAATCGAGTTGTTTCGTACACAAACAACGGCTGCTTATGAGAAGATTATGCAGCATCCTGTAATGATGGAATTAAATCAGGCTGAAATGGATTTGGAAAATCTGTTGAATCAAATCAATTCGATTTTGCAAAACAGTATCTCAGATAATGAGGGTGGTTGCACACACAATTGTGCTACTTGCAGTGGTTGCCACTAAAAAAGGATGTAAAGAAACGGAGCGTTTGCAATGGCTGGCAAAAGTTTAATGGATCAATTTTTTGAAATCAAAGAACAATACAATGACCATATTTTATTTTTTAGAGTCGGCGATTTTTATGAAATGTTTTATGATGACGCCTATACCGCTTCTAAAGAACTGGATTTAACATTGACCGGAAAAAAGTGCGGTGAAAACAAACGTGCACCGATGTGCGGTGTTCCTTTTCATAGCGCTGATACATACGTTGCAAGATTGGTACAAAGAGGATATAAAGTAGCAATTTGTGAACAAACTTCCGACCCTGCTACAACGAAAGGTGTTGTTGACCGTGAAGTAGTCAGAGTAATAACACCCGGCACAGTGGCGGACGGTTCTATGCTGAGTGAGGATAAAAATAACTTTCTTTGCAGTATTGTTGAAAAAGATGGGTTTGGTAGTATCTGTTTTGCGGATATTTCTACGGGAGAAATTCATTTAACTTCATTTGAGAATGATTTTGAGAACTTATCCTGCAATGAACTATGCAAATTTATGCCGAGTGAGATTTTGGTTTCAAATGATCTGTTGTTAAGATTTCCAAAGCTTAAAGAATATATAAAGTCAAAAATTGCTCCGTTGGTTACTTTAATGGATCCGTTGGACGCTAAAGAAATGACGGAATCCATTTGTAAGCATTTTTCCATACAAAATATTGAGCAAATTGGACTTAGCGATCGTTTTGATGCACAATACTGTTTGTTTTATCTTTTGTTCTATGTTCAAACGACGCAAAAGTGCGAAATTAATCATTTAAACCAAATCGAAGTATATTCCAATGCACAATATATGCAACTTGATATTGCCGCCAGAAGAAATTTGGAACTGGTGCAAGGAATGCGCTCGGGTGATACAAAGGGCTCGTTGTTTCATGTTTTGAATAAAACAAAATCGGCACACGGTAAACGTATGTTGATTGGTTTTATTGAACGTCCGTTGCTTTCCATTGTGGATATCAATCGTCGACTTGATGCAGTTGAAAACCTGAATGCTTCTCCAATTACCAGAGAGCATATTCAAAAGTTGATGTATGAAATCTATGATTTGGAGCGCTTGATTACAAGAATAATGTATCGTAGGGCTACTCCCAAGGATTTTATATCTTTGCGCCAAACTTTTGCAGTATTGCCGGAAATTAAATCTCTTGTATCGGAATTTTCGTCACAAAGATTACGTTATATCCATCAAAATATTGACGAGTTGCAAGATTTGCGCGAATTGTTTGATCGCGCCATTGAAGAGAATGCTTCCACAGTGATGCGCGATGGTGGTTATATTCGAGAAGGATATAATGCAACTTTAGATGAATATAAGAGGCTCAAAGAGGATTCCACGGCTGTAGTTCGTCAGATGCAGGAAAGCGAACGAGAACGCACCGGAATTAAGAATCTGAAGATCAGTTACAATCGCGTATTCGGCTATTATATTGAAGTTACCAAAGCTTATTTTGATAAAATCCCGGATAATTATATTCGAAAGCAAACGCTTTTGGATAAAGAACGTATGATTACACCGGAACTCAAAGATCTGGAATATAAAATCATAACTGCTAAAGATAAGATGGTTGCGCTGGAGCAACAACTTTTTGATGAATTGGTAAAAGTTGCTTCTGAAAATTATTACCGCATCAGAACCACGGCCGCCGCTTTGGCAGAATTGGATGTATTTTGCTCTCTTTCGCAGGTATCAATGGAGCAAAACTATGTTCGCCCTGAACTTTCTGAGGGAACGGAACTTGATTTTTCGGAGGGTCGTCATCCTGTTGTTGAAAAAAATCTGAAAGACTCATTGTTTGTTCCTAATGATATTCACCTTAATTCATCTGATGCCAGAATTATGATTATTACAGGACCCAATATGGGCGGTAAATCTACTTATATGCGCCAAATCGCAGTGATTTCGATTATGGCACAGATAGGATGTTTTGTTCCTGCAAAAAGCGCGAAAATCGGCGTTATTGATAAAATCTTTACGCGTGTAGGTGCTTCAGATGACCTTTCTGCCGGTGATTCAACGTTTATGGTTGAAATGAAAGAAGTTGCTTATATTTTGCAAAATGCCACACCCAGAAGTTTGCTGATTCTGGATGAGATTGGCAGAGGAACTTCTACTTTGGATGGTATGAGTATCGCACAAGCTGTTCTTGAACATCTTGCGCAAAAGAAATCATTGCAGGCAAAGACATTGTTTGCAACTCACTATCATGAACTTTGCGAACTTGAAGATGCTTTTAGTGGAATTGTGAACTTTAACGTTTCTGTTAAAAAACGTGGTGATCAGGTGATTTTTCTGCGCAAAGTTGTTCAGGGGGGCGCTGATAACAGCTATGGCATCGATGTTGCTGCTCTTGCAGGAATACCCAAGCCTGTTGTAAATCGCGCCAGAGAGATTTTGGACAAGCTTTCACTTGAACAAGGAAACCCAATTCCAAAAGTTAAATCGCAACAAGAGCAACCGCAAATGTCGTTTGGTGATTTTACTGCGCAGGAGATATGCGACGAACTGAAGAAATTGGATGTTAGTACATTAACACCTATTGAAGCAATATCCAAATTATTTGATTTGTCAAATAAAGCCAAAAACGGATAAAAAGGAGAAAAGTAAGTGAAAATTCGTGTTTTACCGCCTTCTCTTGCCGATAAAATAGCGGCAGGCGAGGTTGTGGAAAGACCCGCTTCTGTTGTAAAAGAACTGGTTGAAAATTCGTTGGATGCAGGAGCGAAGAACATTGTTGTTGAAATCAAACGTGGTGGTGTTGCCTTCATTCGTGTTACGGATGATGGTTGCGGTATGTTGCCCGATGATGCCAAAACTGCGTTTTTAAGACATGCTACCAGTAAGGTGAGCGAAATTAATGATTTGAATAATATTGTTACGTATGGTTTTCGCGGAGAAGCACTTGCTGCAATCAGTTCGGTTTCACGGATTGAACTTATTACCTGTACCGACTCATCCTCTTCAGCGTTTTATCTTCAATTAGAAGGTGGGGAAGTTGTTCAAGAGGATGAAATCGGTGCCGCTTTAGGTACGACTGTTATTGTTCGTGATCTCTTTTTCAACACGCCTGCCAGACTTCATTTTTTGAAAAAGGATTCAACAGAAGCAGCTGCAATAGCTACCGCCTTAGAAAGAGTTGCAATCGGCCGTCATGATATTTCATTTACTTTGATATCGGACGGTAAAACCGTTTTTCGTACAGCAGCCAGTGATGATATGAAAAATGCAATTCATTCGATTTACGGAAGCTCAATCTCAAATAATCTGTTAAAAGTCGATTTTGAGCATAAAGGCATACAATTGTCGGGATACGCGTGCAAAGCAATAGTGATGCGATCCAACCGAAATATGCAATTTACTTATGTAAATGACCGCTTTGTTAAATCTAAATTAATATATCACGGTATTGATGAAGCTTATCGTAGTGTAAGTGAGACAAAGAAACACCCGGTTTGCTTTGTAAAAATTAAAATTAATCCCTGTGATGTGGATGTTAACGTGCATCCTGCAAAGCTTGAGGTTAAGTTTAGAGATGAATCGGGCATTATAGTTGCTTTGAAATATGGGTTATATGATGCGGTGACTTCTGACATTCCCATCGGACTTTCTGCCATAGATGATCAGCCTGTATTTTTAAATCAATTCGTCAATTCCGAGAGAAGAGATGAGCCCGAAACACCACCGATTTTTTCTTCTGCGCCTGATTACTATACTGACAAAAAATATGCTGAGCAGAATTTAAGTGATGATCTTACTTCAGAATTTTCGCAAAAAAATGCGGAAGAAATTATGGCACAATATGGGTGGGCAATCATTTCAGATAAACCAAGTGAGCAGCCGCAACAGGAAGTTCAAGTTAGCTTTGAAGCAGAATTTGAAAGCGAAAAAAGCAGTCTGTTTGTAAAGGAAGAACGTGAACTCCCCGAGCTTAAAAGCGTAGATGAGTACTTTTCAAGCGTTGCTGCCAATCTGTGTGATATTCCTGCCGATATGCATTTGTTGGGCGAAATTTTCGGCGTTTATATTGTGATTGAGTATCGAGACGTCTTGTACTTGGTGGATAAGCATGCTGCGCATGAAAAGGTTATTTTTAACCGCCTTGTGCTTGAGGCTGAGAGAAATCTCACAATTTCGGCGCAAAGGCTTATAGAGCCTATTCCGATCGTACTACCGCCATCGGATATGGATGATGTTTTGCAAAACGCCCCGTTGTTTTTCACCTCTGGTTTTGATTTTCAGGAAAGTGATTCAGATCACCTTTTGATTACAGCTGTTCCTAGTTTATTGCCAAAAGATTCTTACATAGGTGTTTTTACCGATTTGCTACAGGCAATACAAAGCAAACGAAGCATTTCTGTTACAGAACGTAAGGAAAAGATGCTGAAAACTATTGCTTGCAGATGTGCGATTAAAGGTGGAAAGCCCTGCAAAATTGAGGAACTTGTTCCCTTGATTAAAGAGTTGCTGATGGGTAAAGATGTTACTTATTGTCCGCATGGAAGACCAATTGTTTGGGCTATGACGCACAAAGATATTGATAAACAGTTTAAGAGGATCAAGTAATGAAAATAATCATATCTGTTGTAGGTCCGACAGCGTCCGGCAAGACTGCACTGTCCGTTGGCTTGGCAAAACATTTTGATGCTGAGATTGTATCGGTTGATTCTATGCAGATTTACCGAAAAATGAATGTTGGAACTGCAAAAGTCACTTGTGAGGAACAGCAGGGAATCACTCACCATATGATTGATTGTCTTGAGCCAACCCAAAATTGTAATGTACAAAGGTTTGTTTCCATGGCCCGAGCGGCAGTTGATGACGTATTAAGCAGAGGCAAGAAATGCATTTTGGCAGGTGGAACCGGTTTGTATGTCGATCATTTACTGTCAGATACAAAATTTGTTGACATACCTACCGATTTTGAACTTCGCGATAAACTGAATAATTTACCTAACGATGAGTTACTTGCTATGCTTGAAAGCAAAGATCCGGATTCGTTTGCTAAATTACATGCGAATGATAAAAAGCGGATTGTACGGGCGCTTGAGGTTGTCTTGTTGACGGGTAAAAGCATTTCCGTTTGGGACGCTTTAAGTCATTTTGAGAGTGATCCTTTGGATGCGGTTACAATCGGACTGAATTTTGTTGATAGAGAACAACTGTATGCACGTATCGACAAGAGAGTCGATCTGATGATTGAAAACGGACTTTTGAATGAAGTGGAGCAACTTATAAAGTTAGGCGGTTTTGTTGGCTCCACTGCTTCCGCCGGGATCGGATACAAAGAACTGATTTCTTACTTTAATAATGAAATTACTTTGGATGAGGCTATCTTGCAAATTAAGAAAAACACAAGACATTATGCCAAACGCCAACTAACTTGGTTTCGCCGTAATAAAAATATACAATGGATCGAAATATCAGAAAATAAAACCTCTTTTGATATCTTAAATGAGGCAATTGAAATTGTTGATAGGAGTTAAGTGATGAAAACTTCTGCGTTCATCAAATTTATTATTTCGCTGGTTGCTATAGTTGTGATTTTACTTTTGATTGTACAAATCTACAACTATTCATTTCGGGCGATTAAAACTGAATATGCGATCAAGGCTACCATGGAAGATTCTTTCGAGGTTGACGGTATAGTTTGTCGAAACGAGTATTTGTTGAACAAAGATGACGTAGGCTATTATGACATTATTCTTAATAATGGAGCAAAGGTTTCCAAAGGCGGAATGATAGCAGGTATTTATTCCAAAGAAGCAGATGTTAAAGCTAAAGAGCGGATAAGACAGTTACAGGCTCAAATTGATGAATATAATTCTGCTGTTTCTGCAAAAAGTTCGTATACCGGCGATTCTTCGATTTATGATCAAAATATACAAAGTGCGCTATCCGATTATGCAGGTGCAATTCAAAACCGGGATTCCTTTGTGGCGCAAGAATCTTTGGAACTTTTCAAAAAACAAATATTAATAAAAGAAATCATCTCTGGTGCCAATACGGATTATGAGAAAATTATTGAACAGTTACAAGGAGAAATCAAGGAATTAGAAGCATCAATAAGTGGTGGTGTTAAAAATGTTTATGCCGATCAATCCGGATTTTTCACAACTGATGTTGATGGGTTTGAAAATAAAGTTTCGCCTCAAAAAATGCAAGATTTAACGATCAATGATTTTAGAAACTTGTATTCTGAAATTTCTGAAAAAGAGGACAAGCCTGTCGAGAAACTTGGCAAAATTGTTTTAGGGTATTTTTCAAATTACTATTTTGTTGCCGCAAATACTGCAATGGAAGACTATGAAATAGGAGATTCAATTTATTTGCGGTTTCCATCAGTGTCTGAAGATAAAATCAAATGTCAAATAGTATCCTTGGCAAAGGATCAGAGTAACGTTTTGGTTGGCGTTTCGTGTGCGAAAGCACATGCTGAATTGTTTTCCGGTCGCATTTCAAAGGCTAAGGTAATTACCAAATCTTACAACGGAATACGTGTAGATAAAGACAGTATTCGTATTGTTGATGGTGAAAATGGTGTTTATGTAAAGGTTGGATCCATCGTTAAATTTAAAAAAGTTAATATTTTATATATGGGCACAACTTATGCCTTGATTGAAGAAACCAAAAACGGTGTTGTTGCCTTTGATGAAGTGATCGTGGGCGGAAGAGATATTTATGACGGCAAAATATTGTCATAGAGGTGCATCATGCAGGATATTTTAATTGAAAATCTAAATAAAATTCGATCAAAAATAGGGGACAAAAACGTCACCTTGCTCGCAGTTACAAAAACGGTTCCTTTGGAGCGCATTAATGTTGCGATTGCAGAGGGTGGAGTGCGGTATATTGGTGAAAACAGAGTCCAAGAACTTTTGCAAAAATATGATGGACTTGTGATGCGAGATCAACTGCACATTCACTTGATCGGAAGATTACAAACTAATAAGGTAAAATATATCATTGATAAGGTTGAGTTGATACAGTCGGTTGATTCGTATAGATTGATTGATGAAATTCAAAAACAAGCCGCAAAAATTGGCAAGGTACAAGAAATATTGATAGAAATCAATATTGGCTCAGAAGAAAGCAAAGGCGGTATTAAACCGCAAGAGCTTAAGGAAATGTTGCGGTATCTTGATGGTTGTCCTAATGTTCGGTGGAAGGGCTTGATGTGTGTGCCGCCGATCAGTGATGATGAAAATGAACTTTCCTTGTATTTCAATAATATGAAAAAATTATTGGTTGACAATGTTGACAAAAAGTTAGATAATATAAATAACTATATTTTATCTATGGGTATGTCTAATGACTATGAAGTGGCGATTGAAGCTGGCAGTACGATGATTCGAGTCGGCAGTGCTTTGTTCGGCGCCAGAAATTATTAATTTGGAGGAATTTTTTGATGGAATGGTGGACAAAACTTAAAAGAGTTATGGGTGTTCCTGAAGACGAATTTATTGAAGAGGAAATGCAATCACCCGTTTATGAAACCGAAAACAAAAGAGATCAGTTCTTTTCTGATAGATTTAGTGATTCTATGTATGATAATGCGGGTGAATCCGGCGGCTTTAGTTATTCTTCAGCGCCTAAAAATGAGCCTCGTCGAGAGGTACGTCGTGAGGCACGTAAGTCGGGGGCACGTGATGAGAAATTTGTAAACGTCAGCGCCACTGCGCAATTGCAAGTTGTTCTTGTCAAACCCGAAGATTTTCAAGAAGCCGCTAAAATTGCTGATCACTTGATCAATCGTAAGACTGTTCTGCTGAATTTAGAGGGCGCTGACAGAGAAATGGTACGTCGTATGATTGATTTTCTCAGAGGTGTCACTTATGCTTTGAACGGTACTCTTAAGAGAGTGGCCAACGGAACGTTTATTGTGACCCCTTATGATGTAAATATCATGGGTGATGTTTTAGATGAACTCAGAATGGATAGAGTGGTATTTTAATGTTTCCTCTTGTTCGACTTGTTTTAATAAATTTATTAAGCATTTTTGAGGCAGTTTTATTGGTTTATTGTATATGTTCTTGGATAATCAGAGATCCATACAATAAATTTTATAGAATTTTATGCCGTATTTGCGATCCTGTTTTAAATCCGATACGTTCACTTTTGCAGCGTGTTTCGTTTATGCAAAGTATCCCGATTGATTTTTCGCCATATCTCTTGTTACTTCTTTTGAGATTATTGGTTCGTTTTATTTAAGTTAGTATGTTAGTTCGATATTTAGAAGAGAAAATCTCATCTTGCTATGTTTATGAAACTGCCCAGTATACTGATTTTTTAACCATGGAAGAAGTTGCGACTGCAGAAGCAACGGTGCGCAACAGTGGCCTTTTTTATGCGTTTTATGGCGGTTATGAACATGCTGAGCGCAAAATGCTTATACTTTCTCTTGAGGAAGTTACCCCGGAATATCCTTATACTATTCTTTGCGGCAGTTGGGATCGCTTTTGTGAAATATCTCATCGTGATGTTCTTGGGGCGGTAATGGCATGCGGCATTGAAAGAAAATGTATTGGTGACATCCTATTTGATACCGAGAATCGTAAATTTTATTTGTTTTCTGTTGCACGTATGGCTGATTATATTAGTCAGAACGTGTCTCAAATCGGTAAAGCCAGTGTTGTTTGGTCAACTGTAAATGATATAGCAGTTTTACCTGTGAAAACAGCAACAAATTCCAAAGTGTCGGTTTCTTCTTTGCGAATAGACGCGGTGATTGCCGCTGTATTTCATCTTTCAAGACAGAAAGCGCAAGACGCAATTTTTGAAAAGAAGGTATTTGTAAACCATTCACTTGTAAGCAAAGTAACTCAAAATATCCAAGTCGGTGATTCGATAGTGCTCAGGGGGCACGGAAAAGTTATTTTTCTAGAACAAAGCGGCTTTTCTAAAAAAGGAAAACTTTATATTTTAATCAAAAAATATATTTAAATGGAGGCAATCTATGTTACAGCCGGAAGAAATTCAAAAAATCACATTTGAACAAAGCGTTTTTAGTGGTTATAAGAAAGAAGACGTCGATGCGTTTTTAGATAAAATGTATATCGAATATTCTCATCTGTATAATGAAAATGCAGAGTTAGTTGAAAAATTAAAGGTTTGTATTTCCAAAATTGAGGAATACAGACAAGACGAAAAGTTTTTGAAAGCGGCTATCGTAAATGCTCAAAAGCTTAATGAAACTGCAGAGCAAGAACTTGAAATTAAAAGACAGGAAATTGAAGGCATTGCCAATAAAAAGGCAGAAGAAATTTTGGCAAACGCTCAAGTTGAAGCGCAAAAAATAACTGATGAAAGTAATCAAAAAATTGCGGACATCAAAGAAAAAAATGCACGTGAATTTGCTGAGCAACAGTTGGAAAATGCCAATTTATTTGCTGCAAAAATGCGTGAATATGATGCTAAAATTGCAGAAAAACAGGACGAGTTAGATGCCTTGATTAGCAAGATTGATGAGATCAGAGCATCCACAATTACGTTGTTTGAACATCAAATCAGCGTGATTTCTTCTTTGCCGAAAGTAGAGAAGCCCGAGCTAAAGCAAGAGAACGTAATTGAAGAAGAGGAAGCTTCTTTGGTCGTTGAGCCGCAGGATCAGCCACTTGAAGACGATTTTTCCGAGAATGATCAAGCAACAGTTGACGAGATAATTGAAAACGAATCTGAACCTGTTGAGCAAGCAGAAGAATCAGTCGTAGAGCCGATTGATGAAGATGATGCTATAGAACCTGTTTTGGAGCAGATGGATATTGAAGATTTGATTGCGGTCAGACCTTCTCCTGTTGAGCCTGAAGCGCCTGTTTTGGTTTTTGACGAAGAGGAAGATGATGCGCCAGAGCAAGAGCAGCAAGAGTTTCGCTTATTTGGCAGTGATTCGCCGCTGATTTTCCCGGACGATATTTCTGACGATGAAGAAGAGCAAGTTGTTGAGGAAAAAAGTACTTCCAGATTTAAGAAGAAACTGAAATTTGGCGTAGATTTTGATGTAAAGAAAGATAAATAATGAGTAGTTTTTTTAAAAAAATTTATTGGATTTTAATTGCTGTTGCAATTGTTGTTGTTGACCAAATTACAAAAAATATCATTGTTTCCAATTTGGATTTGTATGAAGAAATCAGCGTTATTCCCGGATTTTTTACCATTACACACATACATAATGAGGGTATTGCTTTTGGAATGCTGTCCAAGTTTGGCATGATATCTAAAGTTATTGTTATCATCCTTACGCTTATAATGATTTTAGTGGCGATTTTTATGATTTTGAAGCGTTGGGTTGCAGGTCCGTTTGGCATTGTTTGCATCAGTTTTATAATCGGTGGCGGAATTGGAAATTTAATTGATCGTGTTCTTTTGCAGTATGTAGTGGATTTCTTTGCTTTCACTTTTTGGGGCAGGGACTTTGCTATATTTAACGTTGCCGATATTTTTGTGTCAGTGGGCACGATACTTTTTGTTTTCTACTTTCTTTTTTTACAGAAAGATGAACCTGCCACGATTGAGGAAAAAGATGGAAATCAAGAACTTTAAAATTGAAAATGAGTTACAGGGTCTTCGTATGGATAAGGCCCTGCAACTTTTATTGGACGAAAGTAGATCTTATGTTCAAAATTTGTTGACAGATCAAGCCGTTGAGTTAAATGGACTGGTTGCTAAAAAAAGTACGAAAGTGAACTTGGGAGATACGGTTTCAGTCACTTTGCCTGACCCGGAATTTTTGGATGTTTCTCCCGAGAATATCGATATAGAAATCGTTTATGAGGATGACGATTTGCTCGTTGTTAACAAGCAAAAAGGGATGGTTGTTCATCCGGCACCGGGACATTATAACGGTACTCTTGTCAATGCTCTTTTGTATCATTGCGAAGGTCGACTGTCAACAATTAACGGAGTGGTCAGACCTGGCATTTTACATCGAATTGATAAGGACACCAGTGGGTTGCTTTTAGTTGCAAAAAATGATTTTTCGCACAATTTTCTTGCTGAGCAGATTAAAGAGCATTCACTTGATCGTTGCTACAGAGCTATCGTTTGGGGTTCGTTTAAAGATGCGGAGGGCATAATTGATGCTCCGATTGGCCGTAACCCTAATGATCGAAAAAAGATGGCAATTAATTATCAAAACGGCAAGTGTGCGAAAACACATTATCGTGTTCTTGAAAGCTACGGCACATATTCTTATATTGAGTGCCGCTTAGAGACGGGACGTACGCACCAAATTCGCGTACATATGGCGTCTATTGGTCATCCGGTATTAAATGACCCGTTATATTTTAATGGCACGTGTAAAATGAAATTTGATTTTAAAGGGCAATGTTTGCATGCGCAAAAATTAGGGTTTATACATCCCAAAACCAAGGAGCATTTGGTGTTTGAATCTAAATTACCGGATTATTTTTCTAAACTATTGACAAAACTAAGAAGTATGTGATAGTATTATCGCATACTCGAGTAAAAAATTATAAAAATGGGGCGCTAAGAATTGACTTGGCTGAGAGAAGTGTATTTCACTGAAACCCTTAACCTGATGCAGATAATGCTGCCGTAGGAAAATACTTGTATTTTTGTCCTGTGCGCATTATTTGTGCACAGGACTTTTTGATTTTGGAGGAAAATTTATGAAAAATAAAAAAGTGTTGCCTTTGATTGAAGGCGCAGTCATGGTGGCTTTAGCCATGATTTTAAGTTTAATAACTGTTATTAAAATGCCTTTTGGCGGCGGAATCACAGCTGCTTCAATGGTTCCCATCATAATCGTCAGTTATCGCAGGAAGGTAAAATGGGGCATTTTAGTTGCTTTTGTTTATGGTGTTTTACAATTGATTTTGGGGATGGGTAATCTCCAGTATGCAACATCATTTGCTGCGGTTTGTACTATTATTTTCTTTGATTATATTATTGCTTTTTCTGTTCTGGGTTTATCCGGAATATTTCAAAACTCTTTTAAATCGCAGGCAACAGGAATTGCTTTAGGCGCTTTATTGTCATGCCTTTTACGGTTTATATGTCATTTTATTTCCGGCTGTACAGTCTGGGCGGGTGTTTCTATTCCGACGTCAGATGGGATGATATATTCGCTCGTATATAACGCGGCTTATATGATACCGGAAGCCATAATTACTGTTGTTGCGGTATGGTATTTGGCAAGTGTAATTGATTTTCGTTCTGAAAAAATATCTGTTCACGGAATACAAACGAAAAACAAAACAGCAATTATAATACAAAATTCCGGCACATTAATACTCGTCTCAGCCGTTCTTTTTGATGCAATTTATTTGTTTCACAGTATACAAAATGAAGATGGTTTTGATATTTCAGGCATCTTTAATATTAATCCTGCCATTCTGTTTGGCGTTTTGGGCGCTTCA
Source organism: Eubacteriales bacterium (assembly GCA_045648705.1). Taxonomy (GTDB): domain Bacteria; phylum Bacillota; class Clostridia; order Oscillospirales; family QAKW01; genus Firm-08. Next base: position 38,201 of record JAZROO010000024.1, read on the forward strand.
ATTGTTTTATTTACGGCTGCATTTGTTGTCAGTCGAAAAATTAAAAGCAAGGCTTAATTGCCTTGCTTTTTTAATTTATCAGTAAATTTATTATAAAAATTTAATAATTCTATTTACAAATTAACTTTTTTTTAATATTATTATATATAGAATAAGATGTGAAAGTATGGTTTGTTGCAAAAATTAAAACAGGTGAAAGGAAAGCAAGTTATGTCTGATTTGAAGTACAAACGAATTCTGTTAAAACTGAGCGGAGAAGCATTGGCCAATGGTAAGCCGATGGGAATTGACTTTGATAATGTGTTGACGGTTTGTCAAAAAATCAAAGTATGTAAAGAAATGGGAGCCGATATTGCCATTGTTGTTGGTGGCGGAAACTATTGGCGTGGAAGAAGCAATCAGTATATGGATCGTACTCGTGCCGACCATATTGGTATGCTTGCGACAACTATGAATGCCCTGGCTATTCAAGATGCTTTTTGTCAACTTGGTGTTCCCTCAAGAGTTCAAACGGCAATTGAAATGCGTCAAATAGCCGAACCCTATATTCGCAATAAAGCTGTGAGACATTTGGAAAAGGGAAGAATTGTTATTTTTGGTTGTGGAACCGGTAATCCGTTCTTTTCAACCGATACAGCAGCTGCCCTTCGTGCCGCAGAAATTAATGCTGACGTAATATTTAAAGCAACAAACGTGGATGGCGTTTATACAGATGACCCCAAGAAGAATCCGAATGCCAAGCGTTATGACAATCTTTCACTTGATGAAATGCTTGCCAAAGACCTTCATGTTTTAGATGGCGCTGCCACCGCAATTTGCCGTGACAATGGCATACCGATTTATGTTTTTGATATGTCAGACCCTGAAAATATTATTCGTGCCGTTCGGGGCGACAATATAGGCACACTTGTAGCAAAGGAGTTTTAAGTTATGAGTAAGTATCAAGAATTCGAAACAAAGATGCAAAAAACCATTCAGGTGCTTGAAAGAGATTTCGGCAGTCTTCGTGCAGGCAGAGCCAATGCCGCAGTGTTGGATCGTATTACTGTAGAATATTACGGAACACCCACACCGCTCAATCAGGTTGCCGCTATTTCAGTTCCCGAGCCTCGCATTTTGGCAATTCAACCTTGGGATTCCTCTCTTGTAAAACCCATTGAAAAAGCAATTCTTGCTTCTGATATTGGTATTACACCCAATTCTGATGATAAATTAGTTCGTCTTGTATTTCCGCAACCTACAGAGGAAAGACGTAAGGAATTGGCAAAGGACGTAAAAAGATTCGGTGAAGATAGTAAAGTTGCAATCCGCGCTGTTCGCAGAGATGCACTTGAAAAATTCAAAAAGATGCAAAAAGCAAGTGAAATCACCGAGGATGAATTAAAGACTGCTGAAAACGATATCCAAAAATTAACTGACAAGTATTGCAAGGATATCGACACTATGGTTTCTGAAAAAGAAAAAGAGATTATGTCTGTATAATTTAATGCTTTGAGGTATTTATGAATTGGTTTTTCAGTAAAAAGGAAAAAGTAACAATTGATAAAAATAACTTGCCAAAACATGTTGGCATTATTATGGATGGAAATGGTCGATGGGCAACTAAAAGAGGGTTGCCCCGTACCGCCGGTCATGCCGCCGGCATTAAAACTTTTAAAAATATTTCTATCTATGCCAAGGAACTCGGGTTGGAACAAGTTACGTTTTATGCCTTTTCTACTGAAAACTGGAAAAGACCCAAAGATGAAATTGACAGAATTATGCTCTTGCTTGACGAATATGTTGAAGAGGGCCTTAGGGAATATGAAAAGCGGCAAGTAAGAGTTCGCTTCATTGGTGATTTATCACCGATAGCGCCGTCGATGGTTGAAAAAATTCGCAAATTGGAACAACTGACAGAACAGTATGCACCAAAAACGCTAAACATTGCTTTAAATTATGGCGGCCGTAAGGAAATTGCTGATGGAGTAAAAAAAATTGCCACCTTGGTTAAAGACGGCAAAATTGAACCGAGTCAGATTGATGAAAATCTCATATCGGAATTTTTGTATTTTGAAGATCTTTCTGAATGCGATTTAATTATTCGTCCCAGTGGTGAATATCGATTGTCAAATTTTTTACTATGGCAAAGTGCATATAGTGAATTTTGGTTTGATGATATTTTATGGCCTGATTTTAAGGCTGCTGATCTTGACCGAGCAATTTTTTATTATCAAAAAAGACAAAGGAGATTTGGCGCAATATGAAACAAAACATTTTGACAAGATTTTATACCAGTTTGATTATATTTGCCGTTTTTGTTCTCATATTTGTTACCTCATTTGTATCCCCGATATTTGAAATTACAATTTCATTACTTGCATGTTTTTGTATTTGGGAAGCAATTCGCGGAACCGGATATGCAGAAAAGAAAATATTTATTGTGCCAAGTTTGTTATTTGGGGCATTGAATCCTTTGATGTTTGCGTTTAAGCCATATATTATCCCTAACCGCAGTGCGTGGTATGGTATTATTATACTTTCGTTTTTATATTGCATGGTTTCATTTTTGCTTATGATGTGCAATATGAAAACATTAAAATTTAATAATACGACAGCAATTATGTTTCTCTCATTAACCATTTCCTCTTTTATATCTTGTATCATATACATTCGTCGCTTGGAGCATGGCTTTATTTATATGATTCTTGCGATTGTTTGTTGTGCGTGGATAACAGATATTTTTGCCTATTTGGTTGGAATTATGGTAGGTAAACATAGATTTGCACCGCTGGTAAGTCCCAAGAAAACAATAGAAGGTTCATTGGGCGGCGCTATATTCTGTATTGGATTTTTCTGCTTATTTATTTTCATTTATCAGTTGATACAAGACGTTCGCGTAAATTGGACTTTGGCAATTTTATATTCGTTTATTTGCACTATTGTCGGTCAGATCGGCGATTTGTCTTTTTCCATGATCAAACGTTCATATGGTATTAAGGATTTTGGTAGTATTTTGCCCGGTCACGGCGGTGTTCTTGACCGTTTGGATTCTTTAATATTTATTGCACCTACATTTTATTTGTTGCTGAGCATTCAGCCGATTATATTGCCATGAAAACAATTTCAATTTTAGGAAGCACAGGTTCAATCGGAACACAAGCGCTTGCGGTTATTCGTCGTCTCGGATATTCCGTAGGCGCTTTAAGTGCTTATAAAAACATAGATTTACTTGAAAAACAGGTACGAGAATTTCGTCCCAAATTAGTTTCGGTTTATTCTGAAGAATTAGCCAAGCAGCTAAAAGAGCGTATTTCGGATACGAATACAATTGTTGCTGCGGGGCAGGAAGGTAACTGCGCTGTTGCGACGTTGCCGGAGGCTGATATTGTTTTAACATCAATGGTTGGAATGATTGGCCTTGTACCGACTTTGGCAGCCATTGAAGCAGGTAAGGACATTGCACTTGCTAACAAAGAAACTTTGGTTTGCGCAGGGCAACTGATAATGAAACGTGCTGCTGAAAAAGGCTGCCGCATTTTGCCCGTTGATAGTGAACATAGCGCAATTTTTCAATGTTTGCAGCAAAGTGAGCATAATAAACTTGAAAGCATTTTGCTCACAGCATCCGGCGGACCGTTTAGAAATTATACCAAAGAACGCCTTTATTCTGTCACCAAAGAGCAAGCCCTTAAACATCCAAACTGGTCAATGGGGGCAAAAATAACCGTGGACAGTGCCACGATGATGAATAAAGGTCTTGAGGTAATTGAAGCTAAATGGTTATTTGATGTTTCGCCGGAGCAAATTAAGGTCGTTGTTCATCCTGAAAGCATCGTTCATTCAATGGTTGAATTTGAGGACCATGCAGTTTTAGCTCAGCTTGGTGTGCCGAGTATGGAAATACCCATTCAGTATGCTTTTACTTATCCCAAAAGAACCCCGACGCCAAGTGATCAACTGGGATTAAATATTTTTGGGAAAACACTTCATTTTGAAGATGTTGATACAAACGTTTTTCGTTGTTTGGGTGTTTGCAGGGAAGCGCTTGTTAAGGGTGGACTGTTTCCTGCAGCAGTTAATGCTGCAAATGAGCAGGCGGTGTCATTATTTTTGGAAGACAAAATTGCTTTTTGGCAGATTAGTGAAATCGTTGATGAATGTTTTCATACATTTTCAAACGATACGCAAGAATATACTTTACAAGATGTTATTCAAACAGACGCTTGGGCACGTGATTTTGTAAAGTGCAAATTCGGTCGGGAGGAATTATGCAAACATTCATAACCATTGTAATTACCGTTCTCTTATTTGGTGTTTTGATTTTAGTTCATGAATTGGGCCATTTTTTGACAGCACGTTGGGCTAAGGTTAAAATCAATGAATTTGCAATCGGAATGGGACCTACGTTGTTTAAAAAGCAAGGTAAAGAAACGCTTTATTCTTTACGTGCTTTTCCGATTGGCGGCTTTGTTCAAATGGATGGTGAAGATGGTAACGGTGTCGACCCGAATTCGTTTAATAATAAGCCAAAGTGGAAACGTTTTATTATTTTGGTGGCCGGTGCATTTAACAACCTAGTGTTTGGCTTTTTGCTTAGTTGTATTGTTTATGGTTTGCTTGCAGGGTGGACGATGTTTCCAACAACCATAATTGCAGAATTCCATGAAGATGCTGTTTCTTCCCAAGATGGTTTGCAAGTAAATGATCAAATTCACTCGATAGATGGTTACCGTATTTACACGTATAATGATCTTGGTTATGCTTGTACCAAAAACGGCACCGAACCGCTTTCTATTGAGGTAATACGCAATGGCAAAAAAACTTTAGTTGAAAATGTTTCTTTTAAGGTAGACTCAACAAAATATACAGGGGATTATTTTTCTCTTGATTTTGCAGTATACGGGTCTAAAAAGACGATTATCTCTACTTTGAAATATTCTTTTAACAGCACAATCTCTCTTTCACGCTCCATCTATTCATTCTTTGGATCACTGTTTACCGGTCAAGCCAACATTAAAAACGTGAGTGGTCCTATTGGAACAACACAAATGATTGGTGAGGCAGTTGCTGATAATTTTTCAATTGATTTTGCCTCGTTGTTTTTAATGATGTCAATGATTTCAATCAATTTAGGTGTCGTTAATTTGTTGCCGTTTCCTGCTTTGGATGGCGGCAGGATTACAGTGCTCTTATATGAAACGATTTTTAGAAAAAAGATGAGTGAAAAAATAGAGGTTGCAATCAATTTAATTGGTTTTGGCATTTTGATGATTTTGATGCTGCTTATATGTGTTAAGGACGTTATTCAATTATTTTAGGAGTAACAAATGGATAAAATACAGATTGGTAATTTGCAAATAGGAAAGAATTGTCCGATTTTAATACAATCGATGCTTTCAACTCCAAACGGCGATGTTCAAGCTGCTCTTGAACAAGCTAAGGCATTAGAATATGCAGGGTGTCACGTTTTGCGTTTGGCAGTGCCTGATGAACAGGCATTACCTGTTATAGAAGCGTTGAAAAAAAATACAAAAATGCCAATCGTAGCTGATATTCATTTTGATTATAAACTTGCTTTGGCATCGGTTGACGCCGGTGTTGATAAAATCAGGATTAATCCCGGAAACATTGGTTCTAATGCGGCAATTGAAGCTGTAGCACTTAAGTGCAAGGAAAACAACATACCGATTCGTATTGGTGTTAACGGTGGCTCTCTTGAAAAAAATATTTTGAAAAAATATGGTGCACCTACCGCTGAAGCCTTGGTGGAAAGCGCATTATATCACGCTGCTTTGCTGGAGCAATTTGATTTTCATAATATCGTTGTTTCGATGAAGTCGTCTGATGTGGCAAATATGGTTCGAGCATATCGTATGTTGGCTCAAGAAAAGGATTATTTGCTGCATATTGGCGTTACGGAAGCAGGACCCGGCAAACGCGGTTTAGTAAAAAATGCTATTGGTATCGGGGCGCTTTTGTTAGATGGGATCGGCAACACAATTCGTGTTTCGCTCACTGATGATCCCATTGAGGAAATTTATGCTGCAAAGCAAATTTTGGGTAGCCTTGGGCTTCTTGCCAACGAGCCGCAACTAATTTCTTGTCCCACATGCGGACGAACAAAAATTGATTTAATTTCTCTTGCCAATGAGGTTGAACAATTACTTAAAAATGTTCATAAGCCTATAAAAGTTGCAGTAATGGGCTGTGTTGTAAATGGCCCGGGCGAAGCAAGAGAGGCGGATATCGGAGTGGCCGGCGGTGACGGTGTTGGACTGATCTTTAAGCATGGTGAGCCACTTTGTAAAGTACCGTATGATAAAATTTTAGAGCAATTAAAATGCGAGATAGATAAACTATAACGGAGGAAACATGGCGGATAGACTTTTCTTTGAACTATTTAATAAACTGAATAAGCAAGACTATCCGGAGGCTTTCCTTTCTGCAAAAGTCTGTGATGTTAAAATTCAACGCGAAAAGCGTATTTTAATAGGCGATTTGGTTTTGGATGAGTTTGTTCCGTATGAGATTATTGAAAACGTATGCGGTGCAATTAGTCGTATTTATCAATTATCTCAGCTCTCTTTATCTACACACTATGTGGGAGTCGAGTTTACTTTAGATAAATGGAACAGTGTGGTTGGATTTATTTGTAATTCCAATCGCAATTGTAATGGTATTTTTAAAGACAGTCATATCGAATTGAACGAAAATGAATTGATTGTTCATCTTGTTCATGGCGGACTTTCTATTATAAAAATGCAAAAGCTTGATGAAGAAATTATAAAATTGATTTCTTCTTGGTTTGGAAAAAAATATCAGATTTCGTTTGTCGGAGTGACCGAGGTAACTGAAGAACAAAATGAACTTGAAAACATTCCGTTGCCCGAACCGCCCCCACCGATGCAAACTCCTGCCCCCAGAAAAAGTGTTGAAGTGCCTACACAGGCGCCCGTCAGAAGAAGGGCAGAGCCTATTGATCCCGCTATGACTTTTTCTTTGAAAGATTTACCTTTTGATCTTTCGGATGCGGCGATCTTTAAAGGTAAGAAAATCGGAAATACGTTTGTCAGATTGTCAAACCTTAACGATGATAGCGGTCGTGTCAGTGTGGTTGGTGAGATATTTTACTTTGATTCAAGACCGACGTGGGATAAGACCAATGTCAGAGCGACTGTATATATTACCGACCAAACAGGCTCTTTTGTTATTAAATTCATGGATAGTGCCGCGAATTTTGAGCAGTATGCTGATTCTTTGGGCGTTGGCAAATGCATTGCTGTCAGCGGTGAAATTATTTATGACAAATATGAAGAAGATATTGTTTTACGTGCTAATGCTATAGCTTCTGTTAAGAAAAAGAAACTTGTGGATCCTTGTGAGAAAAAGCGCGTAGAACTTCATTTACATACTAAAATGTCTTCAATGGACGCCACTAATGATATTGGTGACTTTGTTAAACGCGCGGCAGATTGGGGACACAAAGCAATTGCCATAACAGACCATGGTAATGTTCAGGCATTTCCGCAGGCTGCTGCTGCAGGTGAAAAATACGGCGTTAAAATTGTGTATGGTATGGAAGGTTATCTTATCAATGATTTGACCTCAGCCATCGCTTTTGGTGACCACGAACAAACGTTTGAGGACACTTTTGTTGTGTTTGATATTGAGACGACAGGGCTTTCAGCTGCAGTTAACAGAGTAACAGAAATTGGCGCAGTTAAAATTGTTAACGGTCAAGTATGCGAAGAGTTTCAAACTTTTGTAAATCCTGAATGCGAGATTCCGCAAAATATCACTGAACTGACGGGTATTACAGGTGATATGGTTGCTGATGCTCCGACGTTTGAACAGGCATTTGATGCCTTTTGCGAATTTTGCGGTAAGGACGTCGTACTTGTTGCGCATAATGCAAGTTTTGATGTCGGATTTATGCGTGCAGGAGCAGAACGCATCGGAAAACAATTTGATTATACATATTTGGATACCGTTCCAATGTGTCGCTATGTTTTCCCAGATATGCGTTCAGTGAAGTTGGATCTGGTGGCAAAACGTATCCATTTACCTGCATTTAATCATCACCGAGCGGTAGATGATGCAAAAACGCTTGGTGCCATTTTGCTGCACATTTTTGACTTTTTGAAGCAAAAAGATAAGATGAATACACTTGCTGATATTCGTAATCAAATCAATAAAGTCGATTATAAAAGCAAAAACACTAAATATAACCACGTAATCATATTGGTTAAAAATAAGATCGGTCTTAAAAATCTTTATAAGCTTGTAACCAAGTCAAGTATAGAACATTTTCATAAAAGACCGTTGATATTTAAAAGCGAACTTGCTTCTTTAAGAGAAGGATTAATAATTGGCAGCGCCTGTGAAGCAGGCGAGGTTTTCCGCGCTGTTTTGAGTGGCGCCACAACCGAGCAACTCAATGAATTAGCTGATTTTTATGATTTTCTTGAGGTCCAACCTTTAGGAAACAACCAGTATATGTTGCGTAATGGAATGGCTTCCAGTGTTGAAACTTTGCGCGATTTCAATCGCAAGATTATTGCTCTTGGAGACCATCTCGGTAAGCCTGTTTGCGCAACTTGTGACGCACACTTTTTGAATAAAGATGACGAGGTGTTTCGTCGTATTCTTCAAGCAGGTCAGGGCTATCCTGATGCTGATGAGCAACCGCCTTTGTATTTTAGAAATACCAAGGAAATGCTTGAGGAATTTGATTATTTGGATGCACAAAAAGCCGAGGAAATCGTTATTACCAATCCCAATATGATTGCGGATCTTTGTGAAGAGATTATTCCAATTCCCACAGGTATGTATCCTCCTATTATTGAGGGTTGCGAGGATGAACTTAGAGATATTGCATATCAAAACGCCAAAAGAATATATGGCGATCCTATACCCGAAAAGGTTTTGACCCGTATGGAGCGTGAACTTGATGCTATTATCGGAAACGGGTTTGCGGTTATGTATATGATATCGCAAAAATTGGTTAAGAAATCCAATGACGATGGCTATTTTGTTGGTTCTCGTGGTTCGGTTGGCTCGTCTTTTGCGGCTAACATTGTAGGTATATCAGAAGTTAATCCTTTGCCACCGCACTATCTTTGCCCTGAATGCAAGTATATGGAGTGGTTTGACGATGGATCGGTAGGTTCAGGATTTGACTTGCCGTCTAAGCAATGCCCCAAGTGCGGTACTCAACTTTCTTGTGACGGTCATGATATTCCTTTTGAAACATTTCTTGGCTTTAAGGGAGATAAAGTTCCTGATATTGACCTTAATTTTTCGGGTGTATATCAACCTGTTGCGCATGAATATGTTAAGACAATGTTTGGTGATAAGTATGTTTTCAAAGCCGGTACAATTGGTACTTTGGCAGATAAGACGGCTTATGGATTTGTTAAGAAGTATCTTGAATCCAAAGGGGTCAAGATGAACAAGGCTGAGGAACAGCGGCTTGTGAATGGTTGTATGGGAACAAAGCGTACTACCGGTCAGCATCCTGCCGGCATGGTTGTTGTACCAAAAGCATACGATGTGTATGATTTTTGCCCGATACAGCATCCTGCTGATGATCAAAGTTCTGATATTCTGACCACCCACTTTGACTTCCATTCACTTCACGACACTATTCTTAAGTTTGATATTCTTGGCCACGATGTGCCTACGTTGTTACGTATGATGTTTGATTTGACCGGTGTTCCGTTTGAAACTATACCGATGAATGATCCTGAGGTTTATTCATTGCTGCAATCGCCGGCAGCTCTCGGTGTTAAGGGCGAAGATATCGATTGTGAGACCGGTACTTTGGCGCTTCCTGAAATGGGAACCGGCTTTGTTCGCGGTATGTTGATGCAAGCTAAACCAAAGAATTTTTCTGAACTTTTGCAGATTTCAGGACTTTCTCATGGAACAGACGTTTGGATTGGCAACGCTGCTGACTTGATTGAGCAGGGAACATGTACAATTTCAGATGTTATCGGTACACGCGATAATATTATGGTTTATCTTATCCATAAGGGTATGGAGCCGTCACTCGCCTTTAAGATTATGGAAATTGTCCGTAAAGGTAAGGCTAAAAAATTATTGACTGAAGACATGATTCAGGCAATGTATGATTGTGGCTGTCCGGAATGGTACGTTGAGTCTTGTATGAAAATCAAGTATATGTTTCCTAAGGCTCATGCGGCGGCATACGTTATGGGTGCAATTCGTCTTGGTTGGTATAAAATTCACTATCCTTTGGAATTTTATGCTGCGCATTTCAGCGTGCGTCCTGACGGATTTGATGCTCTTGAAGTTATGAAAGGTCGCGGCTATATCCAAAATCTGATCAAATCAATTGAAAATTTAGGTAAGCAGGCAAAAGCGACCGAAACTGAAAAAGCAACCACATATCAGGTTGTAATTGAGGCTATGGCGCGCGGAATTGAGTTTTTACCTGTTGACATCGAGCATAGCGATGCTACTAAGTTTACCGTGGAGAATGGTAAAATCCGTATGCCGTTTTCGGTATTTTCAGGTGTTGGTGAAACCGCTGCACAATCAATTGCAAAGGCAAGAGACAAAGGCGGTTATCTTTCTCAAGAAGATTTCCGTGTTCAATCCGGCGTTTCTAAAACGATTATTGAACTATTTAATCAGGAAGGGGTATTTGGTGCTTTGCCGCCGACCTCTCAAATGACTTTCTTTTAAGGAGATAAGTTAGTGGTACTTTCTTTTTTGGAAAAAAATCAAATACAATTTCAACGTGCAGTAAAACTTTCGGATTTGACCACGTTTAAAATCGGAGGGATTGCGGATCTGGTTATTTATCCGGATACGGTTGAAAAGACTGCCGCTTTAATTAAGTTTTTCTTTAGCAACAACATTCGGTATTTTACTATGGGCAACGGTTCCAATCTTTTGTTTTCGGATTGCCCGTATTCAACGCCTATTATTAAAACCGACTTGTTGGTAAAAAAAGAACGCAGTGGCGATATTTTTACTTTTGGTAGTGGTCTTAAAATGGTAACTGCTGCAAATTTTGCCGCGGCTGAAGGCTATACCGGTTTAGAATTTGCTCACGGAATTCCGGGCTCAATCGGCGGTGCTGTTTACATGAATGCCGGTGCATATGACGGTGCAATGCAACAAGTGGTAATTTCAACAACTTATGTTAATGAGCGCGGTGAGATTTGCAAAGTTGAAGATGAACAACATGATTTTTCATATCGTCATAGTTGCTTTTCATCGCAAAATATTGTGATTGTTGAATCGTCATTGCGGCTAAAAATCGGAAACATTGATGAAATTAAGGCCAAAATGGCTGATTTGATGCAACGTCGCAGAGATAAACAACCGCTCAATTTACCAAGCGCAGGATCAACCTTTAAAAGACCGGAAGGTGCTTTTGCAGGAAAACTGATTGATGATTGCGGCCTGCGCGGTTATGAAATTGGCGGAGCTGCCGTTAGTGAAAAGCATTGCGGTTTTATTGTTAACAAAAATAATGCTACATTTGAAGATGTTGTCGCATTAATTTCATTCGTTCAAAAAACAGTTAAGGAAAAAACAGGGTATTTTTTGGAAACTGAGGTAGAAATCGTTTCATAAACGTTTTGCATTCCAAAAACCTAAGAAGGATTTACAAATGTCGTTTTGTTTTGATGTAAAACAGGAAATATGTACTCTTGAAGAGAAAAACAAATATGCAATGTTCTACGGAATGTTATTGTTTGGAGATAAAATTGGTAATACCAAGTTCCAAATCATTTCGGAAAATGTATTTGTCATTAATGTGTTAGAGCAACTTGCAAGTGAACTTTTTCATGTCCACTTTGTTTTATCTGAGAGCAACAGTGCGTTTATAGCCACTTTAGAGGATAAAGCTTTTATTGAGGTTTGCAATGCTTATCATATTGATCCCGATGCTGTTCAACTGCACTTTAATGAGGATCTATTAGATGGGCCGAGCGCATTTTCTGCTTTTTTTAGAGGTGCTTTTTTAACGGCTGGATCCATTAACAATCCGTATTCTGCATACCATTTGGAATTTGTGACTCATTATTATCAGCTTAGTAAAGAAATTGCAAATTATTTAGAGAAAAATTCTTATGTTTTTAAATCTGTGATTCGAAAATCACATTATGTTCTTTATCTAAAAGACAGTGTGGTTATGGAACAGTTTTTATATGTTCTGGGAGCGCAAAAGGCAGCTTTTGATTTGGTAAATGCAAAAATTTATAAGCAAATTCAAAACGATAATAATCGAATTAATAATTGTCAGGGATACAATAGAGATAAGACAATGGACAAATCAATTGCGCAGATCCTTGCGATTCATAAATTGGAGAGTGATCGTGGCGGTCTGGACGGATTGCCTTCTGATTTAAAAGAAATATGCATTCTGCGGTTGCAAAACCAATATGCCTCTCTCAGTGAATTATCTGCGCTTTCCGGTGGGAAGTATAGTAAAGCAGGGCTGAGCCGCAGACTAAATAAGATTATAGAATTATCAAAAAGTATGGAAGGAAAACCTGAATGAGAGATTTTGTACATTTACATGTACATACCGAATATAGCCTTTTGGATGGCGCTGCAAAAATAAGTAGTGTTATTCAAAGGGCTAAAACTCTTGGTCAAAAATCTCTTGCTATAACCGATCACGGTGTTATGTACGGTGTGATTGATTTTTACAAAGAAGCAATTGCAAACGGAATAAAGCCAATTATTGGCTGTGAGGTTTATACTGCAGCGCGTAGCCGATTTGATAAAATGTATGAGTTTGACGGTCAAATCGGTCATTTGATTTTGCTTGCTAAAAATAATGTCGGATATAAAAATCTTATTCATATTGTTTCAAAAGCATCAACGGAGGGAATGTATTATAAACCTCGCGTTGATATGAATTTGCTCAAAGAACACAAAGAGGGGTTGATTGCTCTTTCGGGGTGTTTGGCAGGTGATGTACAGCGCTTGTTATTAAGAGATAACTACAATGGTGCGAAAGAAAAGGCCTTAGAATATAAAGCAATATTCGGTGATGATTTCTATCTTGAACTGCAAGATCATGGGTTAAAAGAGGATGCGTCGGTAATTCAAAGCCTGTCGAAACTCTCAATGGAAACCAACATTGAGCTTGTTGCCACTAATGATGTCCATTACACTGAAAAATCAGATGCAAAAATGCAAGAGGTTTTGATGTGTATCCAAACCAATAAAGTGGTTGGCGAGCCAAACGCAATGACTTTTGAGACAGAAGAGTTTTATCTAAAATCCGGCGATGAGATGGAAGAACTGTTTTCAAGATATCCTCAAGCACTGGATAATACAGTTAAAATCGCCGAGCAGTGTAACGTAACCTTTGATTTTGATCACTATCATTTACCGGCTTTTAAAATGCCGAAAGACATAGATCCGTTTTCTTATTTAAAGGAATTATCTTTTAACGGATTAAAAGAGCGTTATCCTGAGAATTGGCAAAATTTTAAAGATCGACTGGATTATGAGTTGGATACAATTCAGAAAATGGGATATGTTGATTATTTTCTGATTGTTCATGATTTTATTCATTATGCCAAAACACATGATATCCCGGTAGGTCCGGGCAGAGGTTCGGCTGCGGGCTCCATTGTTTCATATTGTTTGAAAATCACCGAAGTTGATCCGATGCATTTTGATTTGCTCTTTGAGCGATTTTTAAATCCTGAGCGTGTCAGCATGCCTGATATTGATATAGATTTTTGCGTTCAAAAGCGTGCCAATGTAATAGATTATGTGGTTTCAAAGTATGGCTCTGATAACGTGGCGCAGATTATTACCTTTGGTACAATGGCAGCCAGAGCAGCGGTGCGTGACGTTGGTAGAGCAATGGGCGTTTCCTATGCAGTTACTGATCAGGTTGCCAAATTAGTGCCTGTTCGCTTGGGTATTACGCTGGATAAAGCTTTGGTTGAATCAAAGCAATTACGTCAATTATATGACACGGATATGTCAGTGCGTGAATTGGTTGATATGGCTATGCGCTTGGAGGGCTTTCCGCGACACGCTTCCACGCATGCGGCAGGCGTTGTGATAACGCAAAAGCCTGTTTATGAATATGTACCCGTTCAACTCAGTGATAATAATGTCGTGACGCAGTTTCCAATGACAACCCTGGAGCAACTCGGACTTCTTAAAATGGACTTTTTGGGGCTGCGAAATCTGACGGTGATTCGTGAAACCGAGCGCCTTGTGCAACAACATCAACCGAACTTCAGAATTGACAACATATCTTTGAATGATTCAAAGGTTTACGCTTTACTTTCAAGAGGACAAACACAAGGCGTTTTTCAGCTTGAATCCGAAGGTGTTCGTCAAGTTTTAAGACGCTTACAACCGCGTAGTATTGAAGATATTATTGCAGTGATATCTTTGTACAGACCCGGTCCGATGGATTCTATCCCACAGTATATTGAAAACAAAAATCATCCCGAAAAGATTAAATACGTAGACGAAAGATTGCAGCGGATTTTAGGCGTAACCTATGGCTGTATTGTTTATCAAGAGCAGGTTATGAGAATTGTTAGGGATCTTGCGGGATATTCTTACGGACGTGCCGATTTGGTTCGTCGTGCCATGAGTAAAAAGAAGATGGATGTTATGAATAAAGAGAGACAAATCTTTATTTACGGCCTCCAAAATGAAAATGGTGAATATGTGATCGACGGATGCCTCAGACGTGGAATCAGCGAGTCAGTTGCTCAGAAGTTATTTGATGAAATGACTGATTTTGCTAAATATGCGTTTAATAAATCACATGCGGCTTGCTATGCATACGTTGCATATCAAACAGCGTATCTAAAGTGTCATTTTCCTGCTGAATTTATGGCTGCAATGATGACCAGTGTGCTCGGAAACATTGAAAAGGTGGCATCCTATATTGAGGAGTGTAAAAAACTGGGTATTACGGTTTTGCCTCCGATTATTAATAAAGGATGCTCGGGCTTTACTGTATCAGATGGTGATATTGTTTTTGGTCTATCTTCTATCAAAAACGTTGGAAGAAAGTTTGTTGAGGCAATTGAGGCCGAACGTACACTCGGTGGAAATTTTAGTTCTTTTATTGATTTTGTTCGCCGTATGAATGGTAAGGAACTTAATAAAAAGGGTCTTGAAAGCTTGATTAAGGCGGGCGCCTTTGATGAACTTGGTTTTTCGCGTCGTCATTTGATTTCGGTATACGAATCGGTTTTGGAGGGTGTTAACACCGCCATTCAAAGAGAAGCTTTTGGTCAGATGGATTTGTTTTCAGATGTTTTTTATGATAAGAGTGCATCGCTTGACCGCTTTTTTGAGACAAAAATGCCGGAATATGATTCTGAGCAAAAATTGTTGATGGAAAAAGAAGTTACCGGACTTTATATGAGTGGTCATCCGTTATCAGGTTATGATGAATTTTATGAAAACAAGGGCTATACAAGAATCAAGGATTTATATTCTGACAATATTAAGAATGAACAGAAAATTAAACTGTTCGGCGTGTTAGATGAATGTAAATCAAAAACAACCAAAAACAAAAAGAATATGGCGTTTGCAACGCTGGAAGATGTGTCCGGAAGGGTTGAGTTGATCATTTTTCCGACTGCTTTTAGTCGCGCAGATGCAAAAATACAAAACGGCAACATGGTTTTTGTCGAAGGCAAGGTTTCGATTGAAGAAAATGATGAGATTAAAATTATATGTGATTATCTTGTCGATGCTGATATCAAGCGCTTGGTAGATAAAACTCATAAATTGTATTTAAAGATCCCATCAAAAGAGTTTGAGGGGATGGATGAAATTAATTATTTGATATCATCACATCGTGGCAATATCTCTTGTGTTATGTATTTTTCTGATAGCGGAAAGAGCGTTGTTACAAAAAAAGACTTTGGTGTTGATGGCTCAAATGAATTGTTAGTCAAATTGCGGAAAATTTTAGGAAATAATCAAGTTATTATGAAGTAAATTGTTGATTTTTAAAATTTCCCGTGCTATACTGATTAAGATTAATTGCTTGGGGGGAAAGAATATGACAAGCAAAGTAAAAAAGATTGGTGTATTGACCAGTGGTGGTGATGCACCGGGTATGAATGCTGCTATCCGTGCGGTTACAAGATCTGCTCTTGCTAAGGGTATTGAAGTTGTTGGTATTCGTCGTGGATATGCTGGTTTGTTGTCAGACGATATTGCGGAGATGAACTTACGTTCTGTTTCTAATATTATTCAAAATGGTGGTACTGCACTGTATTCGGCAAGACTTCCTGAATTTGCACAAGATGCGGTTCAAAATGTCGGCGTTGAAAAATGCAAAGAATACGGCATTGACGGATTGGTTGTTATTGGCGGTGATGGTTCTTTTCGCGGTGCTGCGGCTTTGTCCAGAAAAGGTATTCCGTGTATTGGCATTCCCGGTACTATTGATAATGACATTTCGTCCACTGAATATACAATTGGTTTTGATACTGCTCTTAACTGTGTTATGGAAATGGTGGATCGCATTCGCGATACATCTCAATCACATGAGCGTTGTACTGTTGTTGAGGTAATGGGCAGAAGAGCAGGGCACCTGGCACTTCAGTCTGCTATAGCCGTTGGCGCAACTGCGGTATTGGTTCCTGAGGTTCCTATGCCGTATGAGGAACTTATCAACAAGATCAATGCCAGCCGTGCGACCGGTAAATCTCATTTTATCGTTATAATTGCTGAAGGTGTTGGTGGTACACAGGAACTGACAAGAAAGATCGAAGAAGATACAGGTATTGTTTCCAGATACTCTGTTTTAGGTCACGTACAAAGAGGTGGTTCACCCACAGTGCGCGATAGAGTAATAGCAAGTGAAATGGGCAGCTATGCTGTTGATTTGCTTACAAAGGGAATTGGAAATCGCGTTGTTGCATTGCAGCAAGGAAAAATCACAGATTTTGATATCCAAGAATCTCTTGAAATGAAGAAACCGTTTCCTGTTGATCTTTACAGAATCAGTAACGATATTTCAATCTAACTCTTTCTGCAACTCTATTAATAGAGTTGCAGAATCTACGGAGGCATAGCTCAGCTGGTTAGAGCGTTCGCTTCACATGCGAAAGGTCGCGGGTTCGAGTCCCTCTGTCTCCACCAAAGAATAACCGTAACTTTGCTGTAAGTTGCGGTTATTTCCTTTTTGTGATACAATTTTAAAAGTAAATTAAATGACCCATTTCAAAAACAAACTTAAGTAATGGGTTATAAACTTGGATTTGCTTGAAATTAATAACGTTCCGTGTTATACTTAAATGAGAAAAATTAAAGGAGCAGAAAATGAGGCTTTTGAAAATCTTAAAACAAATATATAGCGGTAGTTTTGTTGCTAAAATAGGAAAAAAGATTTCTTTGGCATATAGAAGCAGCCGCATTTTTTCCTTGAATACGGCAGGGGAACTTGACGATGTTTTGGCCTCGTCCGTGCTTTTGAAAAACAAAAATAAAGATAAAAAAGATATCTCGATGGGATTTATATTACCGGCATTGCAAAAAGCCGCTAATCAGTTGATATTTGCTTCTGTTGGGGTGGTTTCGTTTTTACTTTTGATGTTTTCGTTATCCTCAACACTTTCGTTTGTCTTTAAGCAAGATTATCAAAATGTACTTATTTTTGCCATTATTTGTGCCGTGCTTACGCCATTATGTTTTATAAGAGTATCGATCGGCGGTCTTGTCAGCAATTCCTTTATTGGTCGATTTTTTAATTTTGAGATGGAGGTTCAAAGTCGGAAACAAAACAGGGGATTGGTGGCAATTTTAGCCGTGTTGGCGGCAATTGGAGGACTCTTTCTTCCATTTCCATATTCAACGCTTCCTGTGCTGGCACCGATTGCCTTTTTGCTTCTTTTTTATGTTAAGCCCTTGTTTTTTGTTGGCTTAATTATGCTTTGTTTACCGATATTTGGAACGTCGGCTTGTATGGTACTCAGCATCCTGCTAATTTTATCTCATTGGTTGCAAAGAGGTTTGGGTACTATACAAAAACAGCGCATTGATTATATTGATATTCTCTTACTTGTTTATGCCGTGCTGTGTTTTATTTCTGCACTTTTTTCTTTTGCAATGGCTGATAGTTTCAGAATCATCACAATGTGGGTGACTCTTTTCTCGGTTATTTTTATTATTTATAGAAATGTTACCTCAAAAAAAGACTTGATGACTGCACTGACTTGTTTGTTTATTGGAGCTCTTTTCGCGTGTGGCGTTGGTTTGTGGCAATTTCTGTCCGGTCAGGTGGATACCACTTGGACTGACACGGAGTTGTTTGAAGATTTGTCGATTCGTGTTTACGGAACTTTTGCGAATCCGAATGTTTTTGGTGAGTTTTTGCTTTTGGTTATTCCTTTTTCTGTTGGACTAACTTTGTGTCTTAAAGAATTCAAGTATAAACTTGCATGTTTATTCGTTTCAATTATATCCTTTATCACATTGGCGCTGACATATTCGCGCGGATGTTATGCCGGTATTGCGGTTACCGCTATAGTTTTTCTTTGGATGTACAATAAAAAAATTCTTGGATTGCTTTTAGTATTCGGAACACCGGTTGGTATTGCATTATTACCTCAAAACATGCTGGCAAGAATTGCAAGTATGGTGAATTTTGCTGATTCTTCTACCTCGTATCGCTTGAAAATATATGAAGGTACATTCAAACTGTTGGGCAAGTTTTGGCCCAGTGGTGTTGGAATAGGCGAAGAGTCGTTTAACTATGTTTATCCGTTCTTTGGCGTGCAAGGTATTGTTGCCCCTCATTCACATTCGTTGTTTTTGCAGATCCTTGTAAGTTTTGGTATAGCAGGATTCATCTATTTTCTGTTTATGATATTTTTATATCATCGCAATTTGATGTCGTTAATGAACAGTATGCCTAAAAATGAAAATAATAGATTGTGGCTGATCATGTTCGCTTCTGTTTTCTTTGGTTTTTTGATCCAAAGTATTTTCGATTACACGTGGTATAATTATCGTGTGTATATGCTGTTTTGGATAATATTTGGACTTGGTCTTGCTGCATATAAAGTTTTTAAGAATGAGAGGTGTTCGTTATGATTAAAGTGATGCATTGTATCAGCGACACTAATTTTGGCGGCGCAGGAAGAGTTTTGATTAATTATCTCAATCATTTCGACAACAGCAATTTTGAAGTGACCGTTGTGGTTCCCAAAGGTAGTAAATTACTCAACTATTTTGACGCTCATAAATATTGTATTGTTGAACTTGATGGATTGTACGATCGTTCCTATGACAAAGGTGATGTCAAAAAGTTAGTGAAAGTCATCAATCAACATCAGCCTGATATTATTCATTCGCACGGAGCACTCAGTGCACGTATAGCGGCAAAAAAATGTCATAAAAAAATTGTTTATACGCGCCACAGTGTTTTTGACTTACCTAAATGGCAAACATCTTGGTATGGAAAATTGTTGCTCGGCAGCATAAATCAATATTATGCCGATCGTATTGTTGCGGTTTCTCCTGCTGCCAAAGACTTGCTGGTGGCGAGCGGAACAAAGTCAAAAATCATTGACGTGATCTTTAATGGCGTAGAAAAACTGGATAAGGCTTCACATGAAAAATGCGAACAACTCAGGGCACAGTATGGCATTACTGAATCGGATTTCGTTTGCACAATTATGGCACGCTTGGAAGCTGTTAAGGGCCATAAATATATTGTTGAAGCGGCTCGTATTTTAAAAAATCAGGGCATTACCAATGTTAAAATAATAATTGCCGGAACCGGTGGGGTTGAGAATGAAATCAAAGATTTGGTTTCGTCATATGGCCTTGAAAATTCGGTGATATTTGCCGGATTTGTTACGGACATACCTGCGCTTCTTTCCATAACGGATATACAGTTAAACGCGTCCTATGGGACAGAGGCGACCTCCATGGCGCTTTTGGAGGGCTTTTCTCTGGGTGTACCTGCCATTGTTTCTGATTTTGGGGGAAATCCATACGTTGTGACAAATGAGGAAAATGGTTTGCTTTTCCCCAAAAACAATGCACAAGCTTTGGCTGACGCTATTTTAAAGATTAAAGACGATGCGACCCTTTATCAAAAATGCGTTGCTAATTCCATCGAAATTTTTGATAAAAAATTTACTGCAAAAAAAATGACGGAAAATATGGAAACGTTATATTGTCAATTATAAGGAGAGAAAAATAAATGAAAATCAAATGGAACTGGTTAGATACCCTTATTGTTTGTATCGTTGTTGCATTGATTGTTGTGGGGGCTGTCTTCTTTTTATCACAGCGACCTGACGCGGTTATTCAAACACAAGATTCATATCTTTATATCACTTTTGATACTGTTAAAGCGCGTTTGGGTACGTATGATGATTTAAAAGTTGGTGATGAAATTATGATTTCGACCAATGGAAAATCTTTTGGCGAAATTATTGATGTAAATATACTGCCTTCGCGCACTTCTGTTTTTAATGAAAATACCAAAAAGAATCAAATATTTGAAAATGAAAAATATCCATATTGCAGATTCACAGTAAAAGTAAAGGGATATATTAACGATAAAAATGAAGCCTATGCAGATTCTAAGGCCGTTTTGTACGATGATGAGTGGTTTCTTGAAACAACTTCTCTTCGAGTTGTTGCTAATGTAACGGGTATAAAGGAGGTGAGCGCTGATGAATAAAATAATTGATGGCAATGGTAAGTTATTTGGGAAAATTAATTTACTTGATTTTTTGATTTTACTGATTTTGGTGGTTGTTTTAATCGGAGGGTGCTATAAACTTCTTTTTGTTGATAACAATGTTTATACACCTGAATATCAGCGCGGTCAAATCACCCTTCGTTTGTCTTCATTGTCAAAGGAACAGGTCGAGGCAGTCAAGGTGGGCGATCCGATTTGTGTACCGAAGATTCAGGATCTTGGCAAGGTTAAGGATATAAGTGTCAGCAACCGTATGGAAAACGTTACATCGACAGACGGATTGGTTTATACCGTGGAGAATCCGTTACAGTATGAGCTGACGTTGGTGGTTGAAACTGAAAAACTGTATTTCCAAAATGAATTCTATTATATCGGTGATAACTATAAGATTAACAAAGGTATGGCATTGGATGTAAGTAATGGTTTGATGCCTTGCAAAGCTACGTTGTTATCCATTTCGGTTGAAGAATAGAAAAAAGCGGTGCTGCAAAACAGCACCGCTTTTTGATTTGATTTAGTTATCGAGATAAAATTTTACTAATGTTTCGAGAAGTTCTTCGCGATCAATTTTTCTGATAAATGCTCTGGCGTTTTTATGATTGGTGATGTAGGTCGGGTCTTCGGAAAGTAGATAGCCTACGATTTGGCTGAGGGGATCATATCCTTTTTCTTTAAGCGCATCATATACAGTGGTTAAAATTTGCTTCATTTGCGCTTCTTTGTCATTATTAATATTAAACTTCATTGTGTTATCAAACATAATTTATCACCTCAAATTTATTCTATCTTATTTTTTCAAAAATTTCAACTAAAATATCAATAAAAAAATCCTCACCTAAAAATAAGTGAGGATTGGAGCTGGTGGCGTGACTCGAACACGTGACCTTCTCATTACGAGTGAGATGCTCTACCAACTGAGCTACACCAGCAAAATACTAATATATTTTAACATATTTTTATAAAAAATCAACCATTTTTTTATCTTTTGATTAATTCTGATAGAATTGTTGCGAATTTATCTTTGTTGTGTTACAATGTTATGGAAAATGGAGATTAATATGAAAGATGTAATTATAATTGGCGGTGGCCCGTCGGGCATGATGGCGGCAATATCTGCGGCTATGCAGGGAGCTAGTGTTGCACTGATTGAAAAGAATAAACATCCGGGAAGTAAATTGCTTGTTACGGGAAAGGGTAGGTGCAATGTTACCAACTCCTGCGACGAGCAAACGTTGCTTGCAAACGTTGTTCACAATTCCAGGTTTTTGTATAGCGCCTTTTATCGCTTTAATTCTTCCGATACTGTTAACTTTTTTGAAAATTTAGGCGTTCCTTTGAAAACGGAAAGAGGTGGCCGTGTATTTCCGGTAAGTGATCGTGCTCTTGATATCCGCAACGCTTTAACAAAATATATGAGTGATTGTGGTATTGAGGTCATCTGTGATGAGGTGACGGCATTGGAAGTTGCCGAGAATGTAAATATTCAAGGCAAAAAAGGAAAATACGTTTCCAAAACTTGTGTTATTGCCACCGGTGGTCTTTCTTATCCTGAAACAGGAAGTACAGGGGATGGGTATGTTTTTGCTCGAAAGATTGGGCACGAAATCGTCACACCGGCACCGTCTTTGGTTGGCCTTAAATGTAAAGAACGCCTTTGCAGAGAACTAAGCGGTTTAACGCTTAAGAATGTTGAGGTTTCTTTTTATCGGGGACAGCAGTGTGTTTATCGTGATTTTGGTGAACTGCTTTTCACGCACGTAGGCGTATCAGGTCCAACTGTTTTGTCCGCGTCTGCTCATTTTGAGTCCTTTGAAAATGCAAAGCTACTGATTAATTTAAAACCCTCTCTTAATCAAGAACAACTTGATAGGCGTTTGTTGCGAGATTTTGAAGAAAACATAAATAAAAACGTGTCAAACGCATTAGAGGGATTGCTACCCAAACGACTTTTACCTATTGTCTTGGATCGTGCGGGTATCTTTGAAAATCAAAAGGTTCATCAAATCACCAAGGAACAAAGAAGTGCCTTGGTACATCAATTGCATGCTTTTGAATTGTCTTTGATTGGTAAAGAGGGCATAGAGCGTGCAATAATTACGTCGGGCGGAGTCAGGGTTGATGAGATTAATCCAAAGACTATGTGCTCAAAGTTATGCGACAAAATATTCTTTGCCGGTGAGGTATTAGATGTTGATGCATATACCGGCGGATTTAATTTACAAATTGCGTTCTCTACCGGCTATCTTGCCGGTATGAGTGCGGCGGAGGTTGCGTTATGAAATATATAAACATTGCTGTGGATGGCCCTTCCGGTTCAGGAAAAAGCACTTTATCTCGCAGGGTTGCCAAGGCTTTAGGGTATATCTA
>JAZROO010000025.1:0-4412 GCA_045648705.1 Eubacteriales bacterium
GTCTCGCCGTTGCCGACATATTCGTATTCAAATTTATTTTCACCGTCGAGCTCAGGCGCATCGGTCGCCCAAGAAGCGTCGATAAAAATAACGTTGTCGGTCGGCTCGTTGGTGCCTTCCTTGGTCGTCACTTTTTCATAAGCGTTGACTGTCGCCGCAGGCTCGTCGCCATCGGTGGCGGCAGCGGGGAGAACGACAGCGGTCAGCATACTTACTGTCATCAGCAAGCAGAGAACTACGCTTAAAATTCTTTTTGCGTTTTTCATAGCAAAATCTCCTTTATATAATGATTTATATATTTCGATACATCTTAATTGTATCCCTTTAGTTCCCTTTTGTCAATCATTATTAGTAAATTAATGCTTTGAAATTTATGAACTTGCGCTTGTGCTTATGTCGCATTAGCGTTGTTAGGGGCGAATTTAGCTAAAAACCTCCCGTTCACCATTGGTGACGGGAGGTTTTTACTTATTTTGTTTTGATTGTATTGATAGATGAAATCAACATTCTGCGGATTTGGCCGGTCTCATTTATAATTGCTTTATACCGTTTATCATCAATATATCCTGTTCTGTTTAAAAGTTCCAACCAATATTCAGATTCGTAACACTCTTTTAAGGCAACCTGCATTTTATTTATAAAATCCGAGGTGCTTTGCGCATACTTTGATTCGTGAATATTTGCGCCAACGGATGTTCCCGAACGAATCAATTGGTTTGTCATTACGCTTTCTTTTTTTGTTTCTTTTATGCTTTTGCACAATTCAATTACTTCTACTGCAAAATCTTTGGATTTATCAAGCATTACACTTTTACTCATATACTCACTCCTGTTTTTTCTTTAAGCTAAATTATTTCGCTTACGCTCCATAGCTGAATTATTCCGCTTCGCTTCATAGCTAAATTGCTCCTTTGGAGCAGCTAAATTAAATTCGCATCAGCTGACCGCAGGTCAATTTAGCGCACGGGGTGCATTTAGCGTTGCGAGAGCAACATTTAGCTCGCTGAAAGCGAATTTAGCTAAAAACCTCCCGTTCACCATTGGTGACGGGAGGTTTTTTATTAGTCTACCTTAGGACCTGCGGCGACGAGGGCTTTGCCTGCATCGTTGCCGGTGTATTTTGCAAAGTTCTTAACGAATCTGCTTGCAAGGTCTTTAGCTTTTGCATCCCACTCGGAAGCATCAGCATAAGTGTCTCTGGGATCCAAAATGGTGGGATCTACGCCGGGCAGTTCGGTGGGAACTTCCAGATCAAACAGCGGGATCTTTTTGGTGGGAGCGTTCAGGATATCGCCACTGAGGATAGCGTCGATAATACCGCGGGTATCCTTGATGGTGATACGCTTGCCGGTGCCGTTCCAACCTGTGTTAACCAGATAAGCCTTGGCGCCGTTGGCTTCCATCTTCTTAACGAGTTCTTCACCGTACTTGGTGGGGTGCAGCTCGAGAAAAGCCTGACCGAAGCAAGCGGAGAAGGTGGGAGTCGGCTCGGTGATGCCGCGCTCGGTACCTGCGAGTTTGGCGGTAAAGCCACTCAGGAAGTAGTACTGAGCCTGTTCAGGAGTCAGGATAGAAACAGGAGGCAGTACGCCGAAAGCATCAGCAGACAGGAAGATTACGTTCTTAGCTGCAGGAGCGGTGCTTACGGGACGAACGATATTGTCGATATGATTGATGGGATAGGAAACACGGGTGTTCTCGGTAACAGAACCGTCAGCAAAGTCGCACTTGCCGTCTTCAGAAACGGTTACGTTCTCAAGAAGAGCGTTTCTCTTAATAGCATTGTAGATGTCGGGCTCGGACTCTTTGTCCAGATTGATAACCTTAGCATAGCAACCGCCCACGAAGTTGAAGACGCCATTGTCGTCCCAACCGTGCTCGTCGTCACCAATCAAAAGTCTCTTAGGATCGGTGGACAGAGTGGTCTTACCGGTACCGGACAGACCGAAGAACAAAGCGGTGTTTTCACCGTTCATATCGGTGTTGGCAGAGCAGTGCATGGAAGCAATGCCCTTGAGCGGCAGGTAGTAGTTCATCATGGAGAAGATACCCTTCTTCATTTCGCCGCCGTACCAGGTGTTCAGGATAACCTGCTCACGAGAGGTGATGTTGAAAGCGGAGCAAGTAGCGGAGTTCATACCCAGCTCTTCGTAGTTCTCAACAGCCGCTTTGGAAGCATTGTAGCAAACAAAGTCAGGCTCGTAGTTTTCAAGCTCTTCTGCGGTGGGGATGATGAACATGTTCTTAACGAAGTGAGCCTGCCAGGCTACTTCCATGATGAAACGTACGCACATACGAGTGTCTTCGTTGGCGCCGCAGTAGGTATCTACCACGTAGAGTTTCTTGCCGGACAGTTCTTTCACAGCGAGGTCCTTAACGATGTCCCAGGTGCTTTCGCTCATGGGATGGTTGTCGTTTTTAAACTCGTCGCTTGTCCACCAAACAGTATCTTTGGAGTTTGCATCCATAACGATATATTTATCTTTGGGGGAACGGCCGGTATAGATACCGGTCATAACGTTAACAGCGCCCAGTTCTGTTTCTTGACCTTTCTCAAAGCCCTCCAGAGCGGGATCAATTTCTGCCTCAAACAATTCCTCGTAGGAAGGGTTGTAGACAATCTCGGTGACACCGGTGATTCCATACTTTTCCAAATTCAAGTTTTTCATTGGTTCGTTTACCTCCTAAAAAAATTCCAAATTTCACTACCTACAGTATATCCCATTATTTGTAAAAAATCAATCCTTATTTTTAATGTGGCACAAATTTGTAATTTATGACAGTTTCGACAAAAAAATACAAACTTTTTGGGCAAAATCACCATCACCGATTTTCTTACAATTTAACACTAAGTGATGCCGCTTTGCAATTTGCAAAGCGCCATCCTATTATATTAATTTAAAGGCGGCGGCGTAAGGACAACTGCCCACCAGATTTTCGGGAATTGTTACCAGTACTCCCTTGTCCGTTTTTTCAAACGGTACCGAGATATCGCCATCAAGACAAATGACCTCGCTTATCGCTTTGTCGCTCGGAATCAGCAACGTTTTGCCGAGCGTTTCCTGCTCAGCTAACGGTATCAGCGCGTACAGCGCGTCACCCTTTTTGGTGTACATCACGCCTTCTATTTGCGCCGTGTCAAGTGCGCGGGTACCATAGATGGCCTCCCCATTGACTTTCAGCCAACTGCCCAGTCCTTCCACCTCTTTTATGGCTTCCAGCGGCAGTCGTCCATCTGCCTGCGGACCGATGTTGATGGCAAGGTTGCCGCCGCGGCTGACAACTTCAATGAGCATTTTTACCAGCGTGCGCGCCGTTTTGTAATTATCGTTATAGCGGTATATCCAACGTTTGCCAATGGTAATACAACTCTCCCATGGTACGTGGATCACGCGGTCGGGAATCGATTGTTCGGGAGTGATATAGTTTTCATTTTCGGTAGCGGCGGTACGGTCGGCGGTAATCAGCCAAGGTTGTACCTTACGCGCTTTTTCCACCACTTCACTTAAACGAACATCCAGCCCGTTCGAGGGACGCACCGTTCCTCCGTCTAACCACAATATATCAAGTTTTCCGTAGTTTTGCACCAATTCCATAATCTGATTATGGGTATATTGGGTGAATGCCTCCCATACCTCAGGGTGCTCCTCCGGTTTGTATGTGGGACGGCGGTTTTTACCGGCGGGAATGTCCATTCCCTCTGCCCAGTACCACGGGCAATGCCAGTCGGGTTTGGAAAAATAGGCGGCAATGCCAAGCCCTTTTTCGCGGAAAGCATCAAACATTGCTTTGGTCACGTTTGCATACTTGTGAGTATGAAACGGGCAATCGGGTGCGGTTACTTTGTAGTCGGAATACTCAGTTTCAAACATACAAAAACCGTCGTGATGCTTGGTGGTAAAAATCAAATATTTAAATCCGTTATCTGCCGCAAACTGCGCGATTTTGTCGGGTTGCAGACGCACGGGATTAAAAGATTTGTTGAGATCCCAGTACTGTTTGCGGAAGGTTTCCAGATCGTCTTCCCAGTCCACTGCACCTCTTGCCCAACTATCTTCTTCCGACAGACACCACGAACATTCTGCCCCCATCTGCGAATAGGGGCCAAACGTCATCATCAGCGCCAGTTTCTGATCGCGAAACCACTCCAGCCGCTCTAAAATCAGCGGATCGGTGGGTGCAATATAACTTTCTTCTTTACTGCACCCATGTACCCCTTTTTTAATCATATCAGCCATAACGCATATTTCCTTGCTAAAATTCAATATTATATCTCTGTTTTGTATAAATGTTGAGGTTCGACAAAATTTTAATGCTTACTGATGCCCCACGAGCGTTTGCTTGTGGGGCATCAGTAGATAAATTGGGGCTATACTTTAAAGTTACTGCTCGTTTGCTTCGTCTTCAAGCAC
>JAZROO010000026.1:0-8262 GCA_045648705.1 Eubacteriales bacterium
ACTTCCGCTTTACCGGATATGGTCAGCATGCTATTACTGTTAATATTCTGGACAACCATTTTTATAATGCTTCCGGCGGCAATAAAAAACTTTGGGGCTCTAATGTAATTCAGTTCAACCAAGTCGCTGACGGCGCCAAAAGTTCCGTTACCAACATTATCGGTAATACTTTTGTTGCTGAAGATGATTGCTATAAGGACAGCACCGCGCAGAATTCCTTCTTGTCGATGTCCGGCACTGCAGCAACGCAGACAATGGATATGACTGTCAAAGAGAACGTTTTCCAATTACCCAATGGTGACAATACTAAGGCAAGTACCTTCTGGGCAATCGGCGGTGGCGTTGAAGAAACTGCCAGAGTTGACGTATCTGCTAACTTGTATATGGACAATCAAGGCAACGTACTGCCTTCCTGGCAACGTGTTTACAGATACGGCGGATACAACGTTCAGTCTGACATTTATGCTTCCGCAGCAATGAAGGGTGGCGTCAAAGAACTGCTGTCTGTTAAAGACATCGCAGGCGGTGTCGTTCTGTATAACTACATTGCAATGAATGCGCTGGCACAAGCGGCAAGTTATCGCTATGGTGATTACCTTGTTGGTGCAACCACTGTACTGTTGGAGCGCGGTAAAACTTATGCGGTAGATCAAAACCTGTTTACCTTTGGTGGCGAAAACGTAGTGGTGGAGGGTATATATACTTCTCAAGCCGCTGCTGTTGCAGGTGATGAAGCCGCAAAGGTAACTACTTTGACACAGGATACCGTAGACGGTAAGTTCTTGAAAGTTTCTTATACTGAAACTGCAAAGGGCATCACTACCAAAGCAACCGTAGTATATGCCTTGAACACTCCCAAAAACTATTACGTTGTTGCTCCTACAGGCAGTAGCTATGATACTGCAAAAGCCTATACCTTCAACGGTGTGACTTATGAAAACGGAAAGACGGCATCTGATGGTGTTGCCGTTACCTTCTACAATACTTTAAGAGCAGCAAACGCTAATACTGCTAATGCTCCGTATGCTGAAACAGATGTATATGGTTCCACGCATAAATACGGTTCTAAAAACGACGCTACTTTGTTTGGTATGAACAGTATGGTTCTGCTCACCCCCGGTGCACATACCGACGGTACCCACCTGAAAGCATATCGCAGTATCGCGATTGTAGGTCCTCAGTGGACCGCTTCTCCTTACGGCGAAGGAAATGCCGAGGGCGAACTTGCCAATGGCAGAAGCCTCAATCCTGAAACCGAAGCCATAATGCCGGTTGCGCTTTGTGACAACGGCGGACTCCTTGCATTTAGCTATGCGGCACACGGTGTTGTTCTTACCAATCAGCAATTTGGCGCACTTGATTGTTATTTTGCCGATGGCAATAACGTTAAATCCGATAACGATTTTATCACTATTAAAAACACCATCTTTAATACAAACAATGGTGTAAACGGTACCGCTGCAGCGGATAGCGGTCTGATGGTTGACCTGTTTGTAAAGGACAGTGCATTTGTTGATGATGGGTTGTCTTATAGCAGCGCACCCTTGTTCTCCACCAGTGCAAGCCGCAAGGTGATTGAAAACTTTGCTGTTATCTCTGAGAGTTGTATGCCAGACACTAAGTTGGCAAATGATGCTCATATCACCGCGCCGATGAATCTGAAATATGGTCCTACTCCTATCACCGAGAATATCACTTGGTATGCTGTAAATCACGGCAAGAATGAAGAATTGATCGTAGATCAGGCTCCGACCTGTTATCAAACGGGTAGCGGACATTATGAATGTCTTTGCGGTCAAAACATACTGGAAGCCAATGTTTCCATCGATGCTACCGGTGAGCATAAATATGCTACCGAATTGACACAGGGTGAAGATACTCACTACTATGCTTGTGACACCACTGGCTGTCCTTCCAAGAGCGAGGAAAAAGCACATACTGCAGGAAACCTGATCGTTGATGACGCACCCGGATGCAACAGTAACGGTAAAGGTCACAAAGACTGCTCTGTATGCGGTAAGCTGATGGAAGATAATATCACAATGGGACCCACAGGTCAGCATATTGCCGCTGATGAACTGGTAGTTGACAAAAAGCCTACCTGCTATCAAAACGGTGTGGCACACAGCGTTTGTAAAGACTGCGGTACCACTATGCAGACCGGTATCAAGGTTAATCCTACGAACGATCACGTTTATGCTACCGAGTTGACACAGGGTAAAGATACTCACTACTATGCTTGTACCACCTCCGGATGTCCTTCCAAGGGTGGCGAGCGTAACCATCAAAAGAAACTGATCGTTGTGCAAGCTGCTACCTGCGGTGATTCCGGTATCGGCAAATATATTTGTGAGACTTGTGAAGCACTCGTACAAGAAAACGTATTTATTCCTGCTACCGGTGAGCATATTGCCGGTGAGCGCGAGATGGACGCAGGCGACGAGCCCGGATGTAACAAGAACGGTAAAGTTCATATCGATTGCATCTACTGTGACGAAACCTTGCAAACCATTATCATTCCTGCAGAGCATAAAGCGGGAGAGTGGACAGCATTGCAACCCGGTAAGGAAGGCAAACTGTGTACCGTTTGTGGAGCTATTCTGGAAATGAGAAACGTTTTGCCGCAGGGAAGTAAGCCTGCCACTAAACCTGAGCCTTCTGCAGAACAGTTTGAAGACATCAGCAAGAGTGACTGGTACTACAGTGCGGTTGATTACGTTGCCAAGAACGAACTGTTCATGGGCGTATCCGAAACCGAGTTTGGCGCCAACGTTAAGATGAACAGAGCAATGTTTGTAACAGTTCTGGGCAGACTGCACGGCGTGAAGAGCACCAAAGCTACCACTAAGTTTACCGACGTTAAGAAGAGCGCATACTACTCCGGTTACGTTGCTTGGGCAGCGAAGAACGGTATCGTCAGCGGAACGACTGACAAAACCTTTGCTCCTGATGCAAACATTACACGTGAGCAAATCTGCGTGATTATGTACAGATACTGCGATTATGCAAACATTACTTTGAAGAAAGTAAACAAAGCAGTTTCCTTTACTGATGCAAAGCAAATTTCCTCTTACGCAAAAACCGCAGTTGCTGCTTGTCAGCGCGGTGCTCTTGTAAACGGAAAAGGAAATGGTAAGTTTGATCCTAAGGGTAATGCAACCAGAGCAGAAGTTGCTACCATTCTGATGAACTTTTCTAAAAACTACAAATAAACTAAAAAACCGTGGCGCCGAATTCGGTGCCACGGTTTTTGTTTGCACAAATTGCACGGTTTGCAAAGCTTAAAAGTAAAGATAAAAAAGCCAACCTCTGCGGCTGCATTCGCAATGGTTGGCTTTTTGTGTCTTATAAAAAAGGTTTTACTTGGATTTAGGTTTTTTGATTTTGTTGAGTTGTTCGTTGAGCTCTAAGAGTTGTTCCTTGGTAAAGGAAACGTTGGCTGCACCCATCAGATTGGTCAGACGCAGTACGGTGAAACCGCCCATCATCTGCATCATACCTTCGCTCATTTCAAAGCCGCCGGGTTTGCCGCCTGCCATCTGCTTCATAATTTTACCTGCCAAAGAGGCAAACAACATTTTGCCGCGCAGAGTAGAAGCGATATCGGCTACGGTGTCATTCAGTGAAAAATAGCCTTCAGGAGCGGTGATGTCAAACCAGTTGAGTACGGCGCCCTTCTCTTTTAAACGATAGTCCTCGTTAAAGGTTTCGACCTTACGGATAAAGCTTTGGTCTTTGCACTCACCTGCAACGGCAACCAGTTCTGTATCCCCTGCGTTTTCAACCTCAAAATAGAAGAAATGCTCAGGGCAGGTTTGTTTGCCGACGCTTTTACCGTTTGCAAACAGTTCAACGGTGGGGAGGTTGGAGTAAACGGTTACGCGGGTAACGTCTTCAACGCGATCCTGATAGCGTTTGCCGCAGATGTGCACGAACGGCTCATCGGACAGCCAAGCTTTATATGCAAAGAAAGAGTCTTTTTTATACTTACGGTCAAATGTGATAAGACCCTTATGGTTCTGACCATTTTCGCCGCCTTCATTACGGGCATCGGCGCCAAAGTCGAACATATTCCATACGTGTGTTGCCCAGAGGTATTTGCGAGAGAAGAATTGTTTGATCAGTTCTTCGTGGTAGTAAGCTTGATATTCTTCGGTGTAGTCACCTTGTACGGGGTTGGAAGTGTGCCAGTTAAGTGCCTCACAACCGTATTCGGAACAACCGATGGGTTGGTTGGGATACTTTTTGTGGAAAGAATCAAACCAAGGACCGTTCATATCGGTGTTGCCGCCGTACCAACCGAAATAGTGGTTGTAGGACACGGTGTCGGGAATGCGAACGTATTCTTCATCCATGCTGCACATCGAAACACATGCCATGGTGGTCAGTCTGGTTTTATCCATTTCGTGACACAGGTTATTTAAAATATGATGATTTTCAATCAGATCGGGATCCTTTGCACCTTGCATGGTGATTTCATTAGAAAGACCCCAAACAACGATACAGGGATGGTTATAGTTCTGGGTGATGAGTTCTTTCATCTGAGAAATGGTGTTTTCACGACCGGTTGCCATATGCTTGGAAATGTAGGGAATCTCCGCCCAAATAACAAGACCGTTTTTATCGCACAAATCATAGAAGTATTGGTCGTGTTGATAGTGTGCCAGACGAATGGTGGTGGCACCCATTTCCATAATTAAGGCAACGTCTTCTTCGTGATGCTCTTTGGTCAAAGCATTGCCAAAGCCCCAACGGTCTTGGTGACGGGATACACCGCGCAGGGGATATTCCTCACCGTTAAGGATAAATCCGTTTTCGGGGTCGATTTCAAAGGTGCGGCAACCGAAAGAGGAAGATACGTGGTCCAGCACCTCTTCACCCTCTAACAACTCTGCCTCGGCAGTGTAGAGATAGGGGTCTTTTCTTCCGTGCCAACGATGAACACCGGGGATATCGAGTGTAACACAGGTGTTGTTATCGGTGGTGGTGGCAACGGTATTGCCGTCGGCATCTTTGATGGTATAGCGGATGTTTTGACCAAGTTTGCCTTCGGAAAGGAAAACTTCGATTTCTACCTTAGCATCGTCTCCCACAATTTCGGGGGTGACTTTGATACCGGGACCACCGTAATAGCTCAAATCAAAGTGGCTTTCCGGCACACAAATGAGGTTTACGTCACGATACAAACCGCCATAGAAAGTAAAGTCAGCCATTTGAGGATATACGGTTTCGTTTGCAGAGTTATCTACCACGATGCCGAGCAAGGTTTTGTCGGTCATTTTGTCGGTAATGTCCACTCTCCAAGTGGAATAACCGCCGTGATGTTCTTGCAGTTTCTCTCCGTTTACAAAAACTTCGGCAGAGGAGTTTGCACCGCGGATCTCAAGGAAGTAGCGCTCTGAAGTGGGCAGTTCTTCTTTATTGAGTTCTTTAACGTAGTAACCCTTGCCTCTGAAATAATCGTTGTCGCCGTCCTGACCGTCAATGGCGTTCCAGCAATGAGGGAGATTAACAAAATCCCAATTGTTCGGTACGTTTTGGGGCAGAGTGTCTGCCATTTTGGTAAATGCCCATTTGGCATTGAGATTGATGATTTGTCGCATAAGTAAAATTCCTCCTTTATATTTGGTAGGGGTATTTTGATTTAAAAATATTATGCCAATGCAACCCTTGGTTTATCGGTCACATTATCTATTTTAATTGTAACGAATATATCAAAAATATGTGAGGACATTTTTTATATCTTTTTGCACTTTTTTAACATAACAGTAATTATAGTGGTTGAAAAATTGCAAAATATACATTATAATAAATATAAATAGGGAAATCATTTGTAAAAAATGATGAAAGGTGTGAAGGCGTTGTTTGAATCAGAACTGAAACTTCTTTCTTCCTCATTTGAAAAATGCAGATTGCAGGTAATGTTGCTGGATCCCAATGAAAAGATACCGCGCAGTTTAGATATGGGACTGGGGGCAATTATAGGAGATACCGGCATCTACCAGCGTTCTTTTGTGGAAAATATGGTTTCGATAAAACCGGCCACCATTTATAGAATGCGCAATCGTTTTGATTGTTATTATATTTATTTTTTGATGCCGGATCAAGAAAAAATTGTATTTATCGGTCCGTATCTTGCAGAGGCGGTTGCAAACAAAACGGTGCTTGAAATTGCAGAGCGCGAAACGATGTCGATGAAACAAGGCCAGATGTTGCAACAGTATTACTCGATGATACCCGTACTCAAAGAAGACAGTCACCTTTTCAGCATATTGGAAGCATTTGCTGATCTGATCTGGAACGGACCGCAGGGATACACCATTGAAACGGTAGACTCAAGGCTTACCCAACAACATTCCTTTTCTTCCGATAAAAAAGAGGGGACGAGCTCTGAGGATGACCTTTTTAATATGCAGGTGATGGAAAGCCGCTATGCCAGAGAAAATGAACTGATGCGTGCGGTCAGTAACGGGCAGATTCATCGGGCGGAAAAACTACTTTCTTCCTTTTCTTCGGCTTCCTTTGAAAAGCGGCTGAGCGATCCGATTCGAAATTTGAAAAATTATTGTATTATAATGAACACATTGTTGCGAAAAGCGGCAGAACAGGGGGGCGTACATCCGCTGTATCTGGATAAGTGTTCCTCGGGCTTTGCATACAGAATCGAACAACTCGCATCTGCAGCGCAGGTCGGTACGCTGATGGAAGAGATGGCTACCTCTTATTGCCGTCTGGTCAGAAAATACAAGACTGAAAAATATTCTTCTCCCGTTCAAAAAACCATAGTTTGCATTGATGCAGATCTGACACAGGATTTAACGCTCGGAAAACTTGCAAAATTGCAAAACGTAAGTCCTGCGTATCTTTCGGCACTGTTTAAAAAAGAAACAGGGCGGACGCTGACCGACTACGTCAATCAAAAACGCGTGGATTTTGCAAAAACATTGTTGCTAAGTACGGATTTGCAAATACAAACGATTGCGCAACACTGTGGAATACTGGACATTCATTATTTTTCCAGAGTGTTTAAAAAATACACGGGGGTCACCCCAAAAGAATATCGAATTTCAGGTAAATAAAAGGAGCCTTTGAAATATGAAAGCTTTTATGGATGAGAATTTTTTGCTGAGTACACCGACAGCTGAACTGCTTTATCACAAGTATGCCGCTGACTGTCCTATTATTGACTATCATTGTCACGTAAGTCCGAGGGAGATTTTTGAGGACAAACGATTTGAAAATATCACGGAAGTATGGCTTGGCGGTGACCACTATAAGTGGAGAGTGATGCGTTCTTGCGGTGTGGACGAGTATTATATTACAGGCGATGCACCTGCCAGAGAAAAGTTTCAAAAATTTGCCGAATGTTTGCCCCGTGCCATCGGTAACCCGATGTATCATTGGTGCCATCTGGAACTGAAAAACTATTTTGGATATAACGGTGTGTTAAACGGTGACACGGCTGAAACCGTATGGCAGTTAACAAAGGAAAAACTTGCCGAAAAGAATATGAGTGTCAGAGGGCTGATCGAGCAAAGTAACGTTGCTATGGTCGGCACTACCGATGATCCTGTGGATTCACTCGAGTGGCATCAAAAGTTGGCGGCGGACGACACAATGAAAACCGCTGTTTGCCCCTCCTTCCGACCGGACAAAGCCCTCAATATCGACAAGGCAGGATGGAAAGAATATATCGATACGCTGAGTGCGGTCAGCGGTGTTGAAATCAAGGATTATGAAACTTTATGTAAAGCACTGCGCGCTCGAATAGAGCATTTTGATGCCAACGGTTGCCGCGCCAGTGACCACGGACTTGATTTTGTGGTCTTTTGCCCTGCAGACAAGGAAACACTGGACGCTATCATTACCAAAGGCTTGAACTTAGAGAGTGTTACAGCAAGTGAGGCGGCAATGCTCAAAACGGAGTTACTGCTTTTTTGCGCAAAGAATTATCATGAACTTGGTTGGGTAATGCAGATTCATTATAACTGTATGCGCAATCCCAATTCTCATATGTTTTCAAAACTCGGACCGGACACCGGTTTTGACGTAATTGGTCCCAACAATTGCGCTGAGGCTTTGGCGAAAGTTCTTGACGCTCTTTACAGTCAAAATGCATTGCCGCGCACCATACTGTATAGTTTGGATGCGAGTGATAATGCTTTTCTGGATACTTTGCTCGGCGCTTTCCAAGGCCCCGAAATCAGAGGAAAAATCCAACACGGCTCTGCCTGGTGGTTTAACGACAACAAGCAGGGAATG
>JAZROO010000027.1:0-17835 GCA_045648705.1 Eubacteriales bacterium
AATTGAAATGCAAATTATGTGGTGGTCGTCTTTGTTTTGATGAAGGAAGTTTTTCGGCAAAATGTGACTCGTGCGGAGTAAGCCAATTCATTTTTGACTATCTTGATAAGGACTCTGATGATTATGATGAACATATTGAAATCATCAAGTCAGAAAAAGAAGAATTTGAAAAAACATATTTACAATATGCAGACGATGTAATTAATGCTGATAGCTATTGCTTAACATCAAAGGACTTTCTCAAATGCATTGCTTTCTTTGAAAAATGCGGTGATTATAAAGATTCTCAAAAATTATTATCACTTGCTAAAATGCGTTTTGTTGTAAAAGTATCAAACTTATCAGAATGTTTACTTGCCGTTAAGTTTATCGATGAATCTAGTGATTTAACCTATGACGAAAAAGAAGAACAAAAACAAGCAATATCAAACTTGGCAGTTTCATTTGCTGTTATTGAGCTAGATGAAAAAGGGTTTGTAGCGATTCTACCTGAAAAAAGTTCTGCCGAAAATGTTTTAGGTGTGATTAAAAAACTTTTTCACGCAAAAGACAAAAACACCGAATCCCTAAGTTCGTTTGAGAAGGAAATTGTGAATCGGTGCTTAAGCGAGGCGTTTGGGTATGTTCAAACTAATTGTGCTTCAGCGGTAGATGCATGTACAGACATTAACATCCTTTACGACCTTAAACATTTTATTCCTAATACTAAAGAAAAATATGATGAATTGAGTTTTTGGGATATAGAAGAAATTATTGCAAAGAGAATAGAAATAATTGAAGCTCAAAATGAATTGATAGAGCAAGAAAAAATACAAGAAGAAAAAGAGAAAAAAGCAAAAGAAAAGCGACGCATAACAAAATCTTATATTATTCTTGGTGTGATTCTATTAATAGCGGCTTTTTTTATCCTCTATTGGGTAAGTGGATATTCGCATAGCAAAGTAGAAGTTGCCGTAGTTTCTAAAACCAATGATACGTTCAATGAAAATTTAGCTGATGGTCATTATCAAGCAGGTTATTTTTATGTGTTTGGCTTTGAAGTCGAAAATAACAGTCAACACGACATAAAGCTAATCGGCGGAATGATGGAAATATTCAATGCCAACGGCGAGTCTTTAGCGGTTTCTAATATGGAATTACAAGGGAAACTAAAAGGTAATTCAACAGAGCATTGGAATATGAAATTGCAAGTAAATAAAGGCGATGCCGCAAGAGAACTTTGGAATTCAGATTTGTCAGAGTTAAAAATAACATTCCGTATCAAAAA
This sequence comes from Eubacteriales bacterium, assembly GCA_045648705.1. Classification (GTDB taxonomy): domain Bacteria; phylum Bacillota; class Clostridia; order Oscillospirales; family QAKW01; genus Firm-08. The sequence goes on from JAZROO010000027.1 coordinate 1,268, forward strand.
AATTCATTTTGAAGATGGCACTTATAAAAATTATTCTAATACCAAAAATGAGATTATTTATTCGCAAAACTAAAAACTATGGTCCAAACTGATTTTATCAGTTAAAATAAAAAATCAAAAAGCAAAGGAGTACTTCATTATGGCTAACAACATGGACAAAAAGAACGGCACTAAAAAGGAAGGAGGTAAAGGTATGGGAAATCCTATTGCGTACATCAAGCATTTGATGAAAGATCCTATCAACACCATTGCAGAAGCAGATGCCAGAAAAAAGGAAATAATGCCTTGGCTCTATGGTTCAATCGCTCTTGCGGTAGTGCCCAGCGTATTAGGCGGAGCTGTTGATGCTCTTAGCTTTCTTACAATATTCGGTATGATTGGTATTTTTGCAACAATGTTTTTCGGGTTCCTGCTTTTCGTAATTAAGAAAGCTAAAGAAAAGTTCAAAGCACTTACTTGCAACAAGTGCAATAAAATGGCTGAAATCAAAACACCTGAAGAATTTTCAAAATACATCTCTTATACCGTTGGTAAAAACGAAGCTGTTTTCAAGGGCGTAAGTCATCCCGCTAGCAACAATGGTGTCGTATCGGAAATCACCGCAAGTGCAAGTGCTTCTGTTAATGTTGCGATTGAACTTAAATGTCCTCATTGCGGCAATGTGAAAAAACTTAATTATGCAATTGTTCCGTTTAAGTGCTCCGCAAAACAAAGCAAAGTTGCTGTTAGAGATGTTGAATTTGTAAAATCAAAGTTGGAAAATGCAGTTAGAGCAGCGGTTGCTGACTACAACACCCCTGAAAGACGTGAAACTATGCCTCGCAGTATTCATAGTGCTAAGAATCCTCTTTTTGAGAGCAGAACAACATTTAAGGCAGCTAACGATCCTAATGCGCATCCCGATTACAACGGTGCAAAGATTGAAAAGTTTATAGATCCCGAAGAAGTAGTAGAGCAATTCTTCCTTATCAATCAACTTGATGGTAAAATCACCGAAGCCTAAACAAAAATACTTACATTCAAAAAGCTGAGCAGAAATAATCTGCTCAGCTTTTTGCTATAAATTATTTATACATTAATCAGTTCATTTACCATATTTTGTTTTAATAATCAATAGATTTAGTATTTTTTTGAAACCCATGCAAAACTTAAAGTGACGTTTTTAAGATAAATTCTTTCTTGTATCAATTTCGCATTATCTTTACAAAACAAAAATATAAGACTAATAATTACCTTGTGGACAAATTAATATAATATGTAGTATAATATTATTATCGATAAAAAGGAGCGATTTTTTATGGAACATTATGATGCAAACCAACAGCCGCTCGAGCAATCAACGCAAGAAATTTTGGAGTCCTCCCCTGTCGACCTGCCGAAACAAACCGTCGGATTTTGGGAATATTTCGGTCTGACCGCATTATTTGCAATACCTGTGGTTGGCTGGATCGTATGTGCCGTTTTTATGTTTGCCCCCAAACGAAAGAGCATCAAAAATTTTGCCCGCGCCATACTCGCTTGGACGGGAATCGGACTTGCAACAACCGCTACCATTGTTTTACTGCTGTTTAATACAGTTGCAAATTATGTTTTACAAACAAGTTCCTACTCCGACAATAAGTTTCGCGGTGTTTTCGAGTTGATAGAAGTTGCTGACGATGTAATGAACGGTGAATATACCGCTATAATTGATGCGCTCCGCCCTCGCCTTTTAAAAACCTTCGGTAAACAATATGAGCCGCTTTTGGATGAACTCTCTAAGGACAAATATAATGATCTGATTAAAAAGATTGTCGCTGAGGACTATGCTGAGCTATTAAATGATTTTCAAAGCGGAAAATATGAGGAACTTGAACAATTGGTGGACCAACGAGAGTTTGCCGAATTTATGAATGAACTTGAAGCCGCATCCAACGGTAAGCCCTCTGAACTTTTTGACAATATAAAAACCTATCTCCCCACTGATTTAATTAAATAAAAAACACCGCTGTTTGAAACAGCGGTGTTCTTTTGTTTGAAATGATTACATTAACTTGAGATAGAGTTCTTTGATTTCCTCTACACTGGTTTCTCTGGGGTTGCCGGGACGACAAGCATCGTCGAAAGCAGACTGAGAAAGGAAGTCAATGTCTTCCGGTTTAACGATTTCTTTAAGATCGGCAGGAATGCCAACGTCGGCAGAAAGTTTCTTAACTGCATCGATAGCGGCCTTTCTTGCATCTTCAAGGCTCATAGCATCAACGCCATCTACGCCCATAGCCTTTGCGATCTCTCTGTATTTCTCGCCGGTTTCGGGTGCATTGTATTCCATAACGGTGGGAAGGATGATAGCGTTTGCAACACCGTGAGGAGTGTCATATAAAGCGCCCAAAGGATGAGCCATAGAGTGAACGATACCAAGACCTACGTTACTAAAGCCCATACCTGCAATATATTGACCCAAAGCCATACCTTCTCTGCCCTCAGCAGTGTTTTCAACAGCACCTCTGAGGCTCTTGGCAATAATCTCAATGGCTTTGATATGGAACATATCGCTCATTTCCCAAGCACCCTTGGTGATATAACCTTCGATAGCGTGGGTCAAAGCATCCATACCGGTAGCGGCAGTAAGACCCTTGGGCATAGATGCCATCATATCGGGATCAACAACAGCTACAACAGGAATGTCGTGCACGTCTACACAAACCATTTTTCTGTTCTTCTCAACGTCGGTAATAACGTAGTTGATGGTAACCTCAGCCGCAGTTCCTGCAGTGGTGGGAACAGCGATGATAGGAGTGCAGGGCTTTTTGGTGGGAGCAACACCTTCCAAGGAACGAACGTCAGCAAATTCGGGGTTTTCAATAATAATGCCGATTGCCTTTGCAGTGTCCATCGAAGAGCCGCCACCGATTGCAACGATGCAGTCAGCACCGCTTGCCTTAAACGCGGCAACACCGTTTTGAACGTTTTCAATGGTGGGATTGGGTTTGATATCACTATAAATCTCATATGCGATATCAGCAGCATCCAAAATATCGGTTACTTTCTTGGTGACCTCAAACTTAATCAGGTCGGGGTCGGAACAAACAAAAGCCTTTTTGAAAGATCTTGCCTTGATTTCGGTTGCAATTTCTGCAATTGCGCCCTTGCCATGATAGCTGGTTTCGTTGAGTACAAATCTGTTTGTCATTGTTAAATTCTCCTTTATAAAAATAATTTTATATTATTTCAAAACAGAAACAGCGTCGCTGATGGTTTTCTCAAATGCCTCTCGGCCGTACTTATCAACTTCCGCTTTATTCTTTTCGCCGTGGGTAAGACAACCTGCACCACCGATACAACCGCCGACACAAGCCATACCCTCAATAAAGTTGGCATCTAGCACGTTTTTGCTCTTTTTCAGCAATGCTATGCGACATTCTTCAATACCGTCGCACACTGCCGCCTTCAAGTCAAATTCAATATTTTGCTCTTTCAGCCCCTGTGCCACTGCATCGGAAAGACCACCGCTACGAGCAAAGATTCTTCCGAAATAAGAAGCATTATCCAAAACGCCTTCTTCAAGAGTGGTAATATCAACGTCCTTACTGTCATAAAGAGCTTGCAATTCTTCAAAGGTTATCACCGCATCTACGTGCGGTTTAACGTTTTCCAGTTGTGCCTCTGCCTTTTTGGCAGTACACGGACCGATAAATACGACCTTTGCGCCTTCATCAATGCTCTTAATGTATTGTGCCAACACCGCCATAGGTGAAAGGTTGTGCGAAACCAAAGGCAGCAAGTTGGGAAATGCTGATTTAATATATTGCACAAATGCAGGACAGCAAGAACTCGTCAAAAATCCTTTTTCAGCAAGCTCTTTTGATTCTGCCTGTGCCACCATATCAGCACCGAGTGCAGCCTCAATAACCGTAAAGAACCCAAGTTCTTTCATTCCGGTAATAACCTGTCCTAATTTTGCATAGGTAAACTGGCTGGAAATGGTGGGTGCCACAATAGCATACACCTTATACTTCTTGTTGTTTTCGCTCTTTTTGATCAGGTCAATAACGTCAAGAATATAAGATTTATCCATGATAGCGCCAAAAGGACACTGATATACGCACGCGCCACATTGAATACACTTATCGTTATCAATGGCAGCCGCATTGTCTTCATTGATCGAAATTGCCTTTACCTTACACGCGATCTGGCAAGGACGTTTGCGATTAACGATTGCAAAATACGGGCAAACCTTAGCGCATTGACCGCACTCTACACATTTGGATTTATCAATATGTGCAACGTGGTTATGGTCAAAAGAGATAGCCCCTCTCTTACAAACGTCTTCACAACGGTGAGCCAGACATCCGCGGCAAGAATCGGTTACCTCATAACCTGCTGCGGGACATTCGTCACAAGCAATATCTATAACTTCGATAATGTTGGGATTTTCTTTGTCTCCGCCCATCGCAATTTTAACACGCTCTCCCAAAATAGCACGTTCCTTATATACGCAGCAACGTATGGAAGGTGTTTTACCGGGGGCGATCATTTTAGGAATATCCACTACTTTTTGGAGCAAACCATCTTGCCACGCCAATCTTGCAACTTCACGCAAAACTTTATATTTCAGATGTTGCACTTTTGTATCAAATTTTCTCATATGCCTTACAGTCCTACCTGTTTAATTATATTTTTCAAAACGTCTGCCGAATGATTGAGTTTCATCATTTCGTCATCAGACAAGCGTTGAGCAACTATAGATTTTACACCGCTTTGATCTACCACAGCAAGTGAACTCAAGCAAACGTCTTTTAAGCCATATTCCCCTTCATGAAGCGTAGACACCGTCATAAGACTGCCTGCGCTTCCGCTGATTGATTTGATGATATGCGCACTTGTGGTGGCAACACCATATACCGTACTGCCTTTTCTCTGAATAATCTTGCCACCTGACTTTTTAACATACTCCTCAACATCCGAGCGCTTGTATGTGTTGAGAACGCCATACTTTGTAGCAAGGGCATCATTATACTCATCAAGCGGAACACCCGAAATGGTTGCGGTAGACCAGGAAACAAAAGAACTGTCACCATGTTCACCGAGCACGTTTGCGTGCACTTGCTTTTTGTTCACGTTAAAAATCTCAGCCAGTCTGGTGCGCAGTCTGATGGTATCAAGCAAGGTACCTGTACCGAACACCTGATGCTTGGGAAGACCTGTGATTTGCAGAAAAGCATATGTAAGAATGTCCACAGGGTTTGCAACAATGATGTAAATAGCATCGGGCGCGTATTTAACGATCTGATTTGCCACACTTTCCAATATTTTGATATTGGTTTGCACCAGTTCCAGTCTGTCTTGTCCCGGTTTACGACCGACACCGCAGGTAATGATAACAAATTGGGAATCCGCCGCATCACGATAATCACCTGCATAAATATCGCAATTGTCCAAAAACGGAGTTGCCTGTTTGATATCAAGTGCTTCACCCAAAGCCTTGTCAACATTCAAGTCAATCAGCACAACGTCTGTTGCAGCATCGCGTGCAAGAAGTGCATAAGCAGTTGTAGCACCGACGTTGCCGGCTCCGATAATAGTAACTTTATTTTTCACTTCATTACTCCTTAGAAATAACTTACTTTTATTTTCTTACCCATCTTTTTAAGACACTGGGATAACTCTTCCACCAAATTCATTTTAATATGGAAATTAATCGGCAAATCAGGATTCTGATGCGCCGGATTGATGGCTTTGCCAACGTAGAAGTTAATGTCAGTCGCTTCTTCAAACAACAGTCGACAGATCAGCGAAGCGCCGTCACGCTTAATGCTCCAATGCTCGTAATACTTATTTTCTTCCAAATAATCCTTTGCATATTCCAGCACCTTATTCACGGTGATAACACCCTCGGTCACCAAGTCAACACCCTCAAGTTCTGCCACGGGAGGAATATCACTTGCTTCAAAATTAAGAGTGGGTCTTAAAGGTTTATTCAAAAACTTTGCCGCAATCGAAGAAGTCGTTCCGCCACAAATAATGTGTTTTCCCTCTTTGGAGAAAAACAGCGACATCATACGATCGTTATCATCACGATTGGCAGGCGGACCGAACAGCATATTCATCGGCACTCTTTTTCTGATACGAACGACACATGCCGTCGCATCGTCACCCGGCTTTTGCCCATACAATCTGTCACATTCGTCCACAAGCATGGTAGACAACGTTTTAGCAGTGTAACCGACGTGGGATAAAGACTCCACAAAACTTGCAATGTCTTCCCTTTTCCAGCCGAAGTTATATGCAGTACCGATGCCTGCGTGGGGGCAACCGTCACTCATTGCAACGAAAATATCATTTTCCTGCAATTTGATAACCGACTTATAAATCTTTTTGCCACCGATATTCATTTCGGTTTTGGGGTAATCCCAAACCTGTTCGTCACGAATAATAATGGCATGCGGATTGTCATACTGAATCAATTCTGCAACCTGATTGTTGATCAGCCGAATGATTGTAAAGGTAGAATACGCTACACCGCGCACCGAACAAACGGGCAACGTGGCGGCAATGGTTTCAACACATTCTTCCAAAGACAGTCCTTCCGCCAACATGGTCGAAATGATTTTGGAAGTAAGGGTGGAAAGAATACTTGCCTTCACTCCGCTTCCCAAACCGTCTGACAGTACGATCACCGTAGACTCATCGCTCGGCTCAACAATATCGATATGATCCCCGCAAAGCTGCTCACCGTAATGATTTATACTTTTATATCCAATATCAGCACATAAATCATTCATCTTGAATTGACTCCTTTAATTTTGCGAGTGCGATTTTGGTTTCTGCTGCAGTTTCACCAAGCAGAGAGGCAATTTCCTGAACGATACGCATCTGCTTGTCTACCACCTTATCAGCCACTTCCATGGTTTTACGGCTGATATCTTCTTTCTTTTCACGCTCTTTTTGCTCATTGGTAACGTCACGCATAATGGCAACCAACATATGCGAATCCCTGTCATACACAACCGATTGCTCTACAAAGCGGTTGTACTCTGCAAGGTATACACGCTCGTCGTGAATATCACGGCCCGTTTGCAATACGTTCATAAAGGGTGACGGGTCAAGGATACGGACAACCTGATCACCAAGAATATCGTTTGCACTGCGAATGTTCATCAGATTTCTGGCTGCAGCGTTAATTTGCTGCACTTCAAGACTTTCGTTGAGAACGATCAGTCCGTTGGGTGAATTATTAACGATGGTATCTGAGAAACTTTCGGCTTTATCCTTAAGGAACGGCAGACACATGGAAATTTCTGCCTTACCCTGAATAATAGCAATTGCTTTTTCACGGCAAGTATTGTATCCGCAGGAACCGCAATTCAGTTCCTGAGACGGTTTAAACTTGCCCATCTGACGAAGAATGTTCTGAATTTCCAAATCAGACGGCACCTGCAAGCGCTGTTCAATATAGGAGAAATTCTTTTTCAGTTCCATAGCCGAAGGCTGTGCAACCTCAAAATCCTTTTGACCTGCATAACTTGCAATCGCGATATAATCTCTCACAGTTTCTGTATGGTGATATTTTTCCATAACGGGACCACCCATACAGCTACCCACACAAGCAGACATCTCAATAAAGCATTTATGCACGTTGCCGCCAATAATATCTTTGAGTGCGGCAATACAGTTGTCCACTCCGTCGAGCGCCAGATATGTATATCCCGGTATATCCTGTGCCATGGTTTTAAGCACACCACCGGTTGTCGGGAAGAAACGGGCACGGGAGCAAACCTCGTTATCCATTTCTTGTTCCAGTTCAATGTTTTCCGATTTTAACCACTCGGTCAACTCTTCAAAGGTGAGCACTGCATCCACGATGCCTTCATAATACTCAGCCTCATCTTTTTTGGCAACACAAGGGCCAACAAAAACGGTTTTGGCATTTTGGATTCTTGATTTGATATCTTTGCAATGCGCCTGCATCGGCGAAACAACGTCTGCCAAATATTCAAGCGCCTGCGGATAATGCTTTTGAATCAACAGGTTAATGGAGTGACAGCAAGAGGAAATAATCACGTCTCGCTCTTCTTCGCGAAGCATTCTCTCATATTCTGTTTTAACGATGGTGGCACCCAGCGCGGTTTCTTCCACATCGAAAAAGCCGAGCTTTTTGAGTGCTTTCCGCATAGCGTTAATGCCGACGCCCTCATAGTTTGCAATAAACGAAGGCGCAAGACTTACGACTACAGGGTCCCCGCTTTGAATGAGTACCTTTACTTTTTCTGTTTCGGAGACAAGTTGCTTTGCGTCCTGCGGACAAGCAACAAAACAGCCGCCGCAAAGAATACACTCGTTTCCGATAATATGCGCCTGATTTCCTGAAAAACGAATGGCTTTTACAGGACAATATCTGATACATTTATAACAGTTTTTACAGTTTGATTTTTTTAAGGTCAAACAATTTGGCATATCCCTTTTACACCCTTTCTAACTTACGCAGGACCTGCTCTTGAAAGAATTCTTTAAAGTTTTCCTTCGTAATGCCGACGTGAATATCATCATTGACTTGAATCGTCACACCGATGCGGTTGCACTTACCGATACAGAAACTGCCAGCCAGCGTAACCTCATTTTCAAGTCCGTATTCTTCTACCGCTTTTTGCAAAAGTTCCACGATTTCCTGAGAACCCTTTAAATGACAAGAACTACCGACGCAAACCTGAATAATCATCATTTACACCTTTGCCTTGATATTGTTCTCAAAAAACTCGCCCACGGTTTCAGGAGTGACAGAATAAAAAGCATCATCCACCGTCACGCATACACCTTTTTGGCATTGACCCATACAGAAGGTACCGCCAAGTTCAACCTTTTGTTCAAGCTTATTGTCACTGATCAAATTCTGCAACTGCTCCACCACTTGACGAGAGCCTTTAATATGGCAAGAACTTCCGATACACACTGTAACTTTCATTGTTTTTATCTCCTTTATGTCCTGTTATTTATATGCTTTGAAATTAGATTTATATAATTCTATTTCAACTCATGATTATACATTTTAATTATACATATAATTATTAAGATATGCAAGTGAAAGTGCCAATTTTTCACCTTAAAATTCCAATTTTATGAATCTTTTTTTGCAAATTGCTCTTCTTTCACTGCTGTTTTAATTTTTAATATAAAAAAACTTCCAAGTCATTACGACTTGGAAGCTTTTTTCATTCTTTGTTGTTGGTAACCGTTAAGGATATGCCGTTTGGCAGTTGCTACGGTTTCTTTGTCCGCCGGCAAAATATCTTTCAAAGGATACGGGATTCCCATTTGCTCATACTTGGTGACCCCCATCGTATGATACGGAATTACCTCCAGTGCCTTAAAGCTCGTTAAGGTACCAAGAAACTTTCCTAACTTTTCAAGATATTCCGGTTTATCGGTAATACCGGGTACTACCACGTGCCGCACCCATACAGGCACTTTTTGCTCACCGAGATACTCGGCAAATGCCAGTATATTACGATTGTCCGCACCTGTCAGTTGCTTATGTTCTGCCGCATCAATGTGCTTGATGTCTAGCATCACCAGATCAGTGTACCGCATCAAATAGTCCATCTTTGCGTGCTGTTTTGGGTCAAAGGTGGCGCCCGATGTATCAAGGCAGGTATGAATCCCCCGCGCTTTTGCCGCAGCAAACAGCTCGGTAATAAAATCAATCTGCAATAGGGGTTCTCCCCCACTCACCGTGATTCCGCCCTTGGAATAAAAGCCTTTGTTTTTCTCATACTTTTCCAGCACTTGATCAACGGTAACCTCGGTCCCTTTGCCCTGCCAGGTATCCGGATTGTGACAATATTTACAGCGCAACGGACAGCCTTGCATAAACAAAACGTAGCGTATGCCGGGTCCGTCCACCGTGCCGAAACTTTCCTCAGAATGAATGTACCCCGTCATATCAGATACTGTCGTGGAAGGTACGGGAAATAACCTCATCCTGCTGTTCTTTGGTCAACTTAATAAAGTTTACCGCATAACCGCTGACACGAACTGTCAACTGAGGATATTTTTCAGGATGCTTTTGGGCATCCAAAAGTGTATCTTTTGTAAAAACGTTTACGTTTAAATGATGGCCACCCTTTTCAACATAGCCGTCCAAAAGAGCGACAAGATTATCAATTTGATTTTGTGTTGCAGCCATTAGTTTTCTCCTTTTTTAGTTTTGGTCATCCAGTGCTTCGAAAAGATTACCGCCTGCGCAGGCGCCACTAGAACAATCCAGATCAACAGCAATGTCACCTGCGAAAATCTGATCCTCTTTGCCCAGTGCACCGGGGATAATGGAAAAGGTATTGGAGATACCGTCTTGTGCATCACGGAAGGGCATTTTTGCCACAGAAGCAAGAGAAGCTACTGCACCGTGTGTGTCTCTGCGATGCATGGGGTTGGCGCCGGGGGCAAATGCCTCTCCGCGCTTTCTGCCATCGGGAGTAGAGCCGGTATTTTTACCGTAAACAACGTTAGAAGTAATGGTCAGAATAGAGGTGGTGGGCACACTGTCTCTATACGTATGATTTTTGCGGATATGCTCCATAAAGCGATGGACAATATCGTTTGCAATATCGTCTACGCGGTCATCGTCATTACCGAATTTGGGGAAATCTCCCTCAACATCATAGTCTACCGCCAAACCGTTTTCATCACGGATCACGCGGACTTTGGCATATTTGATAGCAGACAGAGAGTCAGCCACTACGCTGAGTCCTGCAATACCTGTGGCAAACCATCTGGTTACGTGACGGTCATGCAGAGCCATCTGCAATTTTTCATAGCAATATTTATCGTGCATATAGTGAATGATGTTGAGCGTGTTGACATATACCGATGCCAACCATTTCATCATCGCATCGTATTTTTCCATCACTTCATCATAATCAAGATATTCCGAAGTAATAGGACGATACTCGGGAGCAACCTGTTTGCCCGTAATTTCATCTATACCACCGTTAATCGCATATAAAAGACATTTTGCAAGGTTGGCGCGTGCGCCAAAGAACTGCATTTCTTTGCCGACAACCATCGAGGAAACACAACAAGCAATTGCATAGTCGTCACCATGATGGAAGCGCATCAAATCATCGTTTTCATACTGCACGGAAGAGGTTTCAATGGAAATTCTTGCGCAAAAACGCTTAAAGTTTTCAGGCAGTCTGAGGGACCAAAGCACCGTCAGATTGGGCTCGGGTGCAGCTCCCAGATTTTCCAGAGTATGCAAGTAGCGGTAGCTCATCTTGGTGACCATATGTCTGCCGTCAATCGCGACACCACCGATACTCTCGGTTACCCACTGCGGATCGCCTGAGAACAATTGATTGTATTCAGGGGTACGGGCAAACTTAATCAGACGCAGTTTCATAATGAAATGGTCAACAAGTTCTTGCAACTGTTCTTCGGTGAAAACACCGTTTTGCAAGTCTCTTTGAGCATAAATGTCAAGGAAGGTAGAAGTTCTGCCCAGTGACATTGCCGCACCGTTTTGCTCCTTAACTGCACCCAGATAACCAAAATAGAGCCACTGAATTGCCTCTTTGGTATCACGTGCGGGAAGTGAAATATCAAAGCCGTAGGAAGCGGCCATCTTTTTGAGGTCTTCCAGAGCTCTGATCTGCTCACTGAGTTCCTCTCTGTCACGAATAATATCGGAATACATAGCGGAACGGGTAGTTGCTTTTTGTTCCAATTTTTCCTCAATCAAACGATCAACGCCATACAGTGCCACACGACGATAGTCACCGATGATTCTGCCTCTGCCGTAAGCATCGGGCAAACCTGTGATAATATGGCTGGATCTGCAAGCGCGCATTTCGGGAGTATAAGCGTCAAACACACCTGCATTATGTGTCTTTCTGTGTATAGAGAAAAACTCTTTAACAGAAGGATCAAGTTCATAACCATTGTCTTTACAAGCCTTTTCAGCCATACGAATGCCACCATAGGGCATCAGGGCGCGTTTCAAGGGCTTGTCTGTCTGAATACCGACAATCTGCTCTTTTTCTTTATCAAGATAACCGGGTGCGTGAGAAGTGATGGTGGATATCAGTTTGGTATCCATATCCAGCACACCGCCGGCTTCTCTTTCCTGACGGGAAAGTTCCAAAACCTGCTCCCAGAGTTGTTTTGTTCGCTCAGTAGCCTCTGCCAAAAAGCTTTCGTCACCGTCATATGGAGTAAAATTATGTTTAATAAAACTTCTTACATTGATTTCACTGACCCAAGTGCCTTTTTCAAATCCTTCCCAGGCATCAAATCTATAATTCATATTGTATCTCCAATCTTAATTTTTCCACAGTATATTATATCAAATTTTTCTAAAAAATAAAGTGTTTTTACGATGTTTTTTTCTTTTCGTCAGTTCTATACAAAAAGTGAACTATTCAAATCAATGATTTTGTGTTTTTATATCGTTTTTTGGCTAGATTTGGTTTTTTAGTTTAAAAAAGTTGTCTAATTTAAATTTATTTGTTATAATAAAAGAATAATGCGAAAGGAGACCAAACGGTGAATAAAACAGGGCTGATCTTGGAAGGCGGCGCCATGCGCGGCATGTTTACCGCAGGAGTGCTTGATACCTTTTTGGAAAACGATATACATTTTGCCGGAATGATCGGTGTTTCGGCAGGGGCAGCATTCGGTTGCAGTTACAAATCCGGCCAAAAAGGCAGATCCATTCGATACACTTTGCGTTTTTGTAAAGACCCAAGATACTGCTCGTGGCGCTCTCTTTTAAAAACAGGTGACCTGTACGGAGCAGAATTTTGCTATAAAACGTTGCCTGAAAAGCTTGATCCGTTTGATAATGACGCTTTTCGTCGTGATAGCACCGATTTTTTCGTGGTATGCACTGACGTTTCCAACGGAGCCCCCGTTTATACCAAACTTGAAAACGCCATCGGACCCGACATTGAGTGGATGCGCGCCAGCGCCTCGATGCCCATGGTGTCCCGTCCCGTCTTAATCGGAGACAAGCAATATCTTGACGGTGGCATCAGTGATTCGGTACCCTTGAAATACTTTGAAACACAAGGATTTACCAAAAACGTCGTCATCTTGACCCAACCCAAAGGCTATCGAAAAAAAGCATCTTCCAAATCTTGGCTGACACGCTTTCTTCTGAGAAAAATGCCTGCTGTTTGCAAAGCCATGGGCAAACGTCACGAAATATATAATCAAACAATGGACTACATTGATGAAAAAGAACGCTTGGGTGAAATACTGGTTATTCGTCCGCCCCAAAAACTGCCTGTCGGTCATATTGAACATGATGCGGCAAAGATTCAGGAGACATATGATATTGGCACAAAAGAAGCCAAGAGACTACTGAGTCAAGTTCTCGAATTTATCAACAAATAACATAAAGGAAACCACCATGGAACATTTTATCTGCCCCGTATGCAATGAAAATTTAATACTTTCAAAAAGCACATACGTCTGCAAAAACAATCATTGCTTTGACTGTGCCAAGAGCGGATATGTCAACCTGCTTCGCTCACAACGCGCCTCATACAAACGGCACGGAGACGACAAGTTGATGATTCGCGCCCGTACCGCTTTTCTTGAAAAAGGTTACTACGAGCCGCTGCTCCGCGCGGTTTTGCAAGAATGTCGGCATCTGACCGATAAAATGGTGCATATTTGCGACATAGGTTGCGGCGAAGGCTGGTACACTGACCGCATCTTTCAACATCTCAGAGAACAAGGTCATATCGTGCAAATGGAAGGCATTGATATCTCCAAAGATGCGCTTGCCGCCTGCGCGACGCGCAATCCCTACATTGCCGCCGCAGTAGCTTCCATCAGTGCCTTACCGATCAAAACTGAAAGTGTAGATATGCTTTTCAACCTCTTTGCGCCCTTTGATTTGGACGAATTTGCAAGAGTGCTTAAAAAGGGTGGTATCTGGCTGAAAGCCATCCCGTTGGAAAAGCATCTTTTGGGGCTGAAACGCGCCATTTATGAACAACCCTATGAAAACAAAGTGGATATAGAAGACTATCCCGGATTTAAGCTGATTTCAAAAAACGATGTAAAAGGTGAAATACATTTGGAGGGTCAGGATATTCAAAATCTCTTTTGTATGACCCCCTACTACTATAAAACCGGTAAACAGGATCAAGAGCGTCTTGCCGCCTGCACCGAACTGGACACCGAAATCGAATTTTCCGTTTTGTGCTATCAAAAAATTTAAACGAGGTAAATGTTATGGCGCATCCGTTCAAACATTTTTGCATCATCACCCGCCATCGTCACAAAGTTGCCGTTCATTGCTTTAAGGCAGGTATCTTTTGGCAAGGACTTTTGCATGATTTATCCAAATACTCCCTTACCGAGTTTGTCCCCGGTGCTAAGTATTTTCAAGGCTCTCGCTCTCCCAACGAAAAGGAACGCGAGTTGTTTGGCCACAGCCGCGCCTGGATGCACCACAAAGGGCGCAATCGTCACCATTTTGAATATTGGACAGACTATAATCCCAAAACCAAACGTATGGAGCCGGTCGAGATGCCCGACCGATATATCATCGAAATGTTTTGCGACCGCGTTGCCGCAAGTAAAATCTACGGTGGCAAAAATTATAATGATACCTATGCTCTCAATTATTATCTGCGCGGATGTGACACTCGTCGCATCCACCCAAACACCGCAAAAAAGCTTGAACTGCTCTTAAGGCATCTAAGCGAAAAAGGAGAAGACGCGACCTTTGCCCTGATTCGAAGCAGCAAAAAGACAGGTCTGCCCACAGCATAAAAATAACCCCACAAATCACAAGATTTGTGGGGTTAAGTTATTTATAACGTAATTTTCTTAAAGGTCTTTTTACCGCGACGAACGACTTTGCCTTCCGCAAAATCTTCTTTTGCAAAGGTAGCGCGGAAATCCGTTACCTTTTCACCGTCTACGCTGACACCGCCCTGCTCTACCGCGCGTCTGCCTTCACTACGGGAAGTAACCAGACCGCCTTTAACAAGAACAGAAACAATGTCGATCACACCGTCGGTAAAGTCCTCATCCAAAAGACTTGCCGAGGGCATATCTGCCGCATTACCTGCACTGAAAACAGCACGTGCCGCATTTTGAGCCTTAACTGCTTCTTCTTCACCGTGTACCAACTTGGTCAGTTCAAAAGCAAGGATCTCTTTGGCAGTGTTGAGTTGGCTGCCTTCCCAGGCATCCATCTTGTCGATTTCCTCAAGGGGCAGGAAGGTAAGCATTCTGATGCACTTCAGTACGTCGGCATCCTCCACGTTTCTCCAATATTGATAGAAATCATAAGGAGAGGTTTTGTTCGGATCAAGCCATACGGCACCGCCTGCGGTTTTACCCATCTTTTTGCCCTCGGAATTGAGCAGCAAAGTAATGGTCATGGCATCGGCTTCTCCGCCAAGTTTACGACGAATGAGCTCTCTGCCGCCGAGCATATTGCTCCACTGATCGTCACCGCCGAACTGCAGGTTGCATCCCAGCGTTTGATACATATGATAAAAGTCGTAGCTTTGCATGATCATATAGTTAAACTCAAGGAAAGAAAGACCTTTTTCCATACGCTGTTTGTAGCATTCCGCTCTGAGCATATTGTTAACGGAAAAACAAGCGCCCACTTCGCGCAACAGATCTACGTATTTGAGTTCGAGCAACCAATCCGCATTGTTGACCATCAATGCCTTGCCCTCACCAAACTCAATAAATTTCTCCATCTGCTTTTTAAAGCAATCGCAGTTGTGCTGAATGGTTTCGGCGGTCATCATAGAGCGCATATCCGTTCTGCCGCTGGGGTCACCGATATGACCGGTACCGCCGCCAATCAAAGCGATGGGGCGGTTGCCTGCCTGCTGCAGTCTTTTCATCAGACAAAGCGCCATAAAATGACCTACGTGCAAACTATCTGCCGTCGGGTCAAAACCAATATAAAATACAGCCTTACCACTGTTGACCAAATCTCTTACTTTTTCTTCGTCAGTCACCTGTGCAATAAGTCCACGTGCGACCAATTCTTCATAAATTCCCATATTACTCTCCTTGAAATTATGCTTATTAATATATTATAGAAATAACCTTTCATTTTGTCAAGATTAGAGTTGACAAAAGGCACTTAAAAACATATAATATTTAATACTGCGGGCGTGGTGGAATGGCAGACGCGTTGGTCTTAGGAGCCAATGCCTTTGGCGTAAGGGTCCAAGTCCCTTCGCCCGCACCAACAAAGAAACCTGATTTGTCTACCAGACAAATCTGGTTTCTTTGCGTGATGCAGGCTTTGCCTGTGATGCACGCCTTCGGCGCGTGAGCGGAATGCATCGCATCACCTATCACAGCGTAGCTGCATCACTTATCACTTATTTACAAACAATCTTGTTATGTGATATAATATTGACAAGTGAGGTATATATTATGTCAGAATCAAAGCACAGGGAACTTTCTATGGATTTTTCCGTAGATATTATCGAATTAGTAAAGTATTTGAAATCTATTAAAGAATCTATCATTTCCAACCAAATCGGCAGAAGCGGAACGAGCATCGGAAGTCGGATCGTAGCCATGTCGTTCTGTGAGCC
>JAZROO010000028.1:0-11932 GCA_045648705.1 Eubacteriales bacterium
ATGCCGGTTTCTTTTTCAAATTTTGTTATGGTTTCCGGGCGGTAATCGGTTTTCACAGACCAGCAGTCCCCGTCAATCCAAACTCCGTCGATTTCATATTGTTCAACCAGTTCTGAGATTTGGGGAATAAAAAAATCGTCATAATATTTGCTGAAAGGAAGAACAGAGGAGGTGTAATCCCCGTTGGCATCAATTACCGCCTCTTCGGGATGCTCTAGGCAATATTTGATATCCTGCACACCGGAAAAGTGCGTATATAATCCAATTCCGTATTCCCGGGTGATGCTTCGCCAAAGCTTTAAGGGGTCTTTCTCGAAGGTGGGCATTGCATTGCCAAAAGCAGTAGGGTAGGAGGCCCAGCCCGGGTGGCCCTTGCAATCGATTTGGATAAAATCCGGCTGTAAGGTTTCGCATATTTCTCGAATATCCTGTTCCTTCAATGTTTCGCCGATAACAAGACCTTCTGCCGGCTCGGCATGAAAGTCGCTATGGATTCCGAAAAAGCAGTCCTTGCGTTTTTTGATTTCTTTTCTCATAATCATGTTCATCCCTTTATTATTAGTTATTTTATATCATATTGAAGCCGCTGTAAACAGTGGTTTGCTCATTTTTGTAGATTTTTTCAGAAAGCCAGAGCCATTGCTCTGTGTGATTCATAAGTAATAATTCTCCTTTGAAACTGTTTCTGTCAAATTAATAATATTACATAATTGTAGATTTTTCAATCTAATATTTAGTTCAAGTCCTCTCCGAAAGCTAATTTAGGCAAAGATATCTATAAAATTTAACTGTAAAAAAGTATAAAATAAAAAGTCCGAAACCGTTTTGGTTTCGAACTTTTCTGCGCCGATATCTAAATCGGTGCGCATTGTTGGTTGCGGAGGAAGGACTTGAACCAACGACCTTCGGGTTATGAGCCCGACGAGCTACCAACTGCTCTACTCCGCGATATATTTAGTTTTATATAAAAGACTTTCGTCTAAACTAACTTGTTTTTGCTCGTCGGGTACCCCGACGGCTTCCCATTGCGGTGCCCGAAATTCTTTGCTCACTTACCGCATCGCAGAATTTCGACCGCTGCTGCTCACTCACCTCGCTATATCGTCCACAGGACGCGCTCGGATCGTTCCCCAACTGCTCTACTCCGCGATATATTTAGTTTTATATAAAAGACTTTCGTCTAAACTAACTACTTTGCTCCGCGATATATGGGTTGCAACTTTCGATTGCTTATATAGTATATAGCATTTTGTGATCTTTGTCAATAGGAAAGGGGGGAAAAATTAAAATAGTTGACAGGATCTGTCTTTTTATTTGTTGGGATAATTTGCTTGTAATCGGTTGAAAAAGGATGGAGGATTCGGTATAATAGTAGCAATGTATATATAAGGAGAGAGTTTGTTGAACAGTTTTAAAAATATGCTTTCATCTTTGCGGCAACTGAAGTGGCAAAATTTTATATTGTTATTGATTGCAGGTTGTATCAATGCGGTGGGTGTGACGGTTTTCTTGGCACCGGTAAAACTTTATGACAGCGGCATATCGGGAACATCTATTTTGCTTTCGCAAATCACACCGGAATATCTGACGTTGTCTATATTTTTGTTGATTTTAAATATTCCGATTTTCTTGTTTGGGTTTAAAAAGCAGGGGGCGGCGTTTACGGTTTATTCCGTCTTTACTGTAATCATTTATTCCGTGGCGTCTTTTTTGATTAACGACGTTTTGCCGATCGACGTCAGCATTGCATCCCCGCTTGCGGGAGAGGATTTGCTGCTCTGTGCACTGTTCGGAGGAATGATTTCGGGCGTTGGCAGTGGTATGACCATTCGCTACGGCGGCGCCATTGATGGCATTGAGGTTTTGGCGGTAATTTTTGCCAAAAAGCTCAACATCACCGTTGGCACCTTTGTGATGATTTATAACGTGCTGTTGTACGTTGTGTGCGGCATTGTGATGCAAAACTGGATTCTGCCGCTTTATTCCATTGTGACCTATGCCGCAGGACTCAAAACAGTCGACTTTATCGTAGAAGGTTTTGACCGTTCCAAAGAGGTAATGATCATTACCGACAAACCCGAGCCAATCAGTGAAGCGCTGATGAGTGAGTTTGAGTGCGGCACCACAAAGCTTAGTGCAACGGGCGGTTATTCCAATATGGAAAAGACGATCATTTATTTTGTTGTTAACAGATTTCAGGTTTCCCGTATGAGAAACATTGTTCGTTCCATTGACCCTAAGGCTTTTGTGACGATCAGTGACGTGGCGGATATGTTTAAGGCGAATGATTGATAATATGAAAAGATTAAAATATGCTTGTTATACTGCGAATATAACGATGTCAGTGGTGGGCAATTTATCGCCCGTGTTGTTTTTGACCTTTCGGTCTCTTTATGGGGTGTCCTATTCACTTTTGGGACTGCTTATATTTCTCAATTTTGTAACACAACTTGGGATTGACCTCGTTTTTTCGTTTTTCTCCCATAAATTCAATATCTCCAAAACCGTAAAATCCATTCCCGTAATTGCGGTGTTCGGATTTTTGGTATACGGAGTCTGGCCGTTTGTTTTTCCGGAGTCGGTGTATACGGGTCTGGTGATCGGAACGGTGATTTTTGCCGCTGCCAGCGGACTCAATGAAGTGCTGATCAGTCCCGTTATTGCTTCGATTCCTGCGGAAAATCCCGATAGGGAAATGAGCAAACTTCATTCGGTGTATGCATGGGGCGTGGTGTTTGTAATTGTGGTCAGCACGGTGTTTTTGCTTGTGGCAGGAAGCCGTAATTGGCAATGGCTTGTGTTTATCTTTATGCTGATTCCGATTGTTTCTGCGGTACTGTTTGCAGGGTGTACAATCGGTCCTTTGGAAACACCGAAGCATACGCGCGGTGCAGTTAAACTACTGGCAAACAGAGGTGTCTGGTTGTGCGTGGCGGCGATGTTTTTGGGCGGCGCGGCGGAATGCGCGATGGCGCAGTGGAGTTCAAGTTATCTTGAAAGAGCGTTTGCTATCCCGAAAATTTGGGGCGACCTTTTGGGTGTTGCCATGTTTTCGGTGATGCTGGGACTCGGTCGCACCCTTTATGCCAAATTTGGCAAAAATATAGAGAGAGTTTTGGTGTTGGGCGCCATGGGTGCCGCGGTTTGTTATTTACTTGCGGTATTCTCGAATATCGCATGGGTGGCACTGTTTGCTTGTGCCTTCACCGGATTTTGCACTTCAATGCTTTGGCCGGGCAATCTGGTAATTGCCTCTAACCGTTTTTCCGAGGGCGGTGTGTTTATTTTTGCATTGATGGCGGCAGCAGGGGACTTGGGTGCCTCGGCGATACCGCAACTCGTTGGCATCGTGACCGATGCAGTGATTGCAAACCCTGCTTCTGTGCTTTGGGCGCAAAGATTGAGTTTACTGCCCGAACAACTTGCAATGAAGGCAGGAATGCTTTTTGCGGCATTCTTTCCGTTGATTTCTATCTTCTTTTATTTGCAAATCAGAACAAAGAAAAAAATCAAATGAGCATATAAAGCAAATGACTTTTAGAGGCTTGTGTGCTATAATGAACTAAAATCTTTGCAAGTTAAGGAGATAAATCGTTATGACAGCATCAGAAAGATTTCGCAGATATCTTGCAGGTGAACCGGTGGACAGAATGCCCGTGATCGAATGGGCAGGCTGGTGGGACAAGACCGTTGCTCGTTGGAGAGAGGAAGGTTTACCATCGGAAGCTCAGTCGCATACAGACGTGCAAGGCTTTTTCGGACTGGACAAGGTTTATCAAAACTGGCTTTCTTGGCGCACTGCCAAAACACCCAGACCAACTGAACACGGTGCCGGCATAATGGAAGATGAGAAAGATTGGCAAGAGATTAAAAAAACACTGTTTCCGCCGGTTGAAACCCTGATCTCAGAGCAGGAGTTTCAAGCAATGTACAAGCATGCGGAACGTGGAGATTCAATCCACTATTTAACGGCGGAGGGATTCTTTTGGTATCCGCGTAAAATGTTCGGTATTGTAAATCATTTGTATAGTTTTTATGATTATCCCGAACTGTATCTTGAAATGTGCGAGGTTTATTCTGATTGGCTTATTGAGTTGTTCCGCTATGTATTCTCTCGCTTTCGTTATGACTTTATGACGTTTGCGGAGGATATGAGCTATAATTCAGGACCCATGATTTCCAAGGATTGTTTTGATCAATTTTTAGCTCCGTTTTATAAAAAGGTTATCCCCGTAATTCATGAATACGGTATTCCGGTAATTGTTGATTCAGATGGAGATATTACACAAGCGGTAGATTGGTATGCCGAAGTCGGAGCAGACGGAATGCTTCCCTTGGAGCGCAAGGCAGGTGTGGATGTATCTGTTTACCTTGACAAGCAACCGCAAATGGCGTTTATCGGTCATTTTGATAAGATGTGTATGAAAGACGGTAAAGAGGCAATGCGCGCTGAATTTGAGCGTTTGCTTCCCTCAATGAAGCGAGGCAAACTCATCGCTTCGGTTGACCATCAGACACCGCCCGACGTTTCCATAGACAATTATCGTGACTACGTGGCTCTTTTATTTGAATATGCCAAAAAAGCAACGCACGAAGATGGTAATATAACACCTTGTCCCATATATCAAAAATAACGATAGCCGATAAATTCTTTTGAATTTATCGGCTATTTTTTGGAAATACTGAAAATATTGGCAAAAACACTTGATTTTATAAAAAAGTAATGATATACTATTATTGATAAAAGTTATCAATAACAAAAGGAGGATTTTATTATGAAATATGTATGTGATGTTTGCGGATGGGTTTATGATGAAGCAATCGGCGATCCCGATAACGGAATTGCGGCAGGCACCAAATGGGAGGATCTTCCGGAAGATTTTGAGTGCCCGTTGTGCGGTGTCGGGAAAGACAGCTTTTCCGAAGAATAATATATCCCCAATGAAAAAGGCAAGTGCATCAGCACTTGCCTTTTAAAATTGAACTGTAATTTACTTAATCTTGGGAAGACTTGCTGCAGCAACGGATTGACCAACACGTCTGGCTTTTTCATCCGGAATGTGCAGTTTGGTCTTGGCATAGATTTCGGGGAACTCCGTCTTAAGAACTTCGTTTGCCTGGTCGAGCAGGATGGTGCCGCCCTTACCACTGGTAACTCTGCCCATGATGAGTACGTGCTTAATATCATAGAACATGGAGTAGTAAGCAATAGCGTAACCGAAGTAAGTACCGATGGTTTCATAGATGTCAGCAGCGCGGCTGTCGTCTTGCTCCATCAGACCTTGAACAACCTTAAGTTTTTCAGCAGGAGAGAGGCTTTCCTCTAATTCAATACCTGCTCTGGGAGCCAATTTAATAACGGCATCCTGAGAGAAGTATTTAACGCCGCAACCGTAGTCACCGCTCCATTCGTCAACCATTGCGCCCTTGTTGAAGTCAACGGGAACGAAAGCAAGTTCGTTCAGCCAGCCTGTAATGTTGCCGTCTTTGTCAACATAACCTGCAGCTTCACTGGTACCCATGGCGATACCCATAACGTTGTTGTCTTCCAAGCTCATAGCGCCTGCAAGAGCAGTAACGTCACCGTCGGTGGCAACTTCGATCGGAACATCGCCAATTTCCTTGGCAACATCGAGGTACATATTTTTAACGTGCTTTTCAAAATCTTCGTCGCCAACCTTTAAGAACAGGGAAGCAACCATAATTTTGTTGTCAATATAAACACCGGCAGAGGAAACACCGATGGCATCAACTCTGGGCATATGAGAAGCTGCGGTCTTCATAGCATTCAAAATGCCTTCGTAGTGATAAGAAGGATCGCTTTGCAGTTTGGGGAACCAAACAACTTCTTCGGAATATACGGTTTCACCGTCAATTACTGCAGAAACTTTACGGTCACTGCCGCCTGCATCAAAGCCGATACGGCAACCGTCAAGATGACGGCCGACAGGAGAAGAAATGTCATTTTCCTTGGGAGCATCTGCAACGTTTTCTACGTAGATAACTTCAAAGGGCTTTTCATAAACGCGTGCCATAAAGTTAAAGTCAAACTCTCTGGCGCCGCCGATGCTGTAATCTGCGGCAATGCGATCATAGATGTACTTGGAACCTGCAACATATACTTTGTATCCGCCTTTTGCCCAAAGCAATGTTTTGATGATTCTTTGGATGATTTCGTAGTTTTCTTCATCATGTCCGGTATTTTCTTTGTAAATATCCAGATTGTATACTGCCATAAGTCCGCCGTTTCTTTCAACGCAGATAACGACTTTTTGAGAGTCTGCCTTGGCAACGGCTGCTTTATAGTCGTTGATGACTTTTACCATTGGCATAAATTCGGGTTCGAGTTTAGCGATCATTTTTATTCTCCTTTATATCTGATTTCACCATCTAAAATGGTGGTAACGACATTGAATTTTTCGTCTGCAATCATAATGTCTGCGCGTTTACCTTGTTCGAGGGAACCGATTTCATCTGCTTCACCAAGTGCTGTTGCAGGATAGAGAGAAGCGCAGTTGACAGCTTCATAGAGTTCAAGATCGGTGTTGCTGTACAAGTTATAAACGGCTTGATTGAGCTTGAGAACGCTGCCTGCAATCGTTCCGTCAGGCATCAGGCATTTAATGCCTTCTTTATGTACCGGCTGACCACCCAAAGTGTAATCACCGTCAGGCATACCGCCTGCTCTGATACAGTCGGTAATCAGGCAAAGCTTGTCGCCTTTGATTTTGGCAAGTAAGCCAAAAAGACCTTTATCTACATGGAAGGTATCAGCAATCAGTTCCGTGCTGACAGGGGTGGCAAGTGCCGCACCGACAACACCGGGACTGCGGTGGGAAAGAGCCGTCATAGCGTTGAAAAGATGCGTGGTGTTTTTAACGCCTTTTTCAATGCCTTTCAAAGCTTCTTCATAGGAGGCTCCTGTATGACCCATTGAAATGAGTACATCTGTTTCGCGGTTCACTTTTTCAATGCATTCCAGTGCGCCATCAACTTCGGGTGCTACGGTAAACAATTTAACAATGTCAGCATTTTTAATAATAAAGTCGGCATCGGGCTTTAAGATATGCTCTTCCGCTTGCGCGCCTTTTTTGGCGGCATTGATAAACGGACCTTCACTGTTAACGCCCAGAATTCTGGCACCGTAATATTCGCCGCTGTTTTTAACTTGTCTGACACAGTCAAACGCTGTTTCGATTTCTTGCTTGGAAACCGTCATGGTAGTGGGGCACCAAGCGGTAACACCGTTTTGAATGATACCCTCAGCCATCAGTTTGATGCCTTCAACGTCACCGTCGGAAGCGTCTGCACCGAAATAGCCGTGAATGTGCATGTCCACAAGACCGGGGGACACATAATTTCCGCATGCATCAATGATTTCGTAATCAGAAAGACTTACTTCTGCCGCCTTGGCAATTTTTTCGATTTTTTTATCGAAAATAATAACCAGATCGTCAGCAACTCTGTCTTTCAAAACAATTTTGCCGTTAATGATACACTTCATTGATACTCCTCCTTACATAAATATTTATTCAATATAATAATACTATAACTTTATTTAAATTGCAACTTAAAATTGGAGAAAATTGTTAGGGAAAATTGACTTATATGGGTAAAATATTTGCTTGGGATTAAAAGATGGATTTCGAACTTGAAAAAAAGTGAAGGTTTGATATAATAGTTATATAATTACTATCATGATTTGGAGTACCTGTAATGAAGTTTAAAGAAATATGGCGTGTTGCTGTGTTTATTTTAATAGTTATATTGTTGGCGACAATGTTGGGCGAACTTTTTCGTCCGATGTGGTATTACCGAACGTTTAATTCTTTTTATGATCAACCCAAAAACACAATTGAAACGGTGTTTTTGGGTGCCAGCATTGTTTCGTCCGGCATTATTCCTACCGAGTTGTATAATGATTACGGAATCAGCTCTTTTAATTTGGCGACGGCAAAACAACCGCTTCTGGAATCGTATTATTGGGTTGAAGAAGCATACCGTATGCACCCGGAAACATTGAAAACCGTTGTGTTGGATGCTTCTTCTCTGCGTGCTTTTGATGATAGTCGTCTGGGACTTACGATTGACAAAATGCGTCTTTCGCCCGTTAAGGTCCGCGCGGTATTGGATTATAAGGAAAACGATCTTGGAGATACGTTTAGTGCCTTGGTTCCTTTGGTGGCGCATCACGATCGTTGGGGTGATTTAGAGGAGGACGATTTCAGGAAATACAAACTGGATTCCAACGAAGGAACTTTTGGGTATTATTACTATGACAAAACTGTGGCAGAGGGTAAGGAATTGGAGGAAATTCCGATTCGCTCTCTTTGGCTGGACGTACAGGCAAAGCCTGTAAAACTTCACTCTCGTTCCTTGGAATACTTTAACAAAATGATTTCGTTTTGCAAAGAAAAAAACATAAAACTTTTGTTGATTAAAACACCCACGCGAGGTTGGTCATCTTCGCTTCATAATGCCGTGGCGCAACTGGCTCAGCAACATTCTGTGGACTTTTTGGACTATAATTTCGCACCGCTTTGTGAGGAGATGGAGTATATTTATCTTTATGACCATCAAGATGGCACACATTTGAATTATTATGGTGCAAAAAAACTCACGAAGCATCTGGGCGAGTTTTTGGTACAAAAATACGGAGCAACCAATATCAAAGGCAAGGTCGGATATGAATATATGCAAGAGCAGGCCGACGAGTTTGCCTTGAGGGTGACACAACAAGCAAAGTTACACGAAACTACGGATGTCGCGCAATATATTCAAAAAGCGTTGGAGCAAGATAACACGATATTTCTCTCTGTTCGCGGTGAAGTGGCGGCAGGTTTGAGTGATGAAGTTCGTCAACATTTGCGGAAGATTGGGCTTGTAAAACTTGCTGATATTCAAGAAAATGACGCCTATGTTGGCGTTATTGATGCAAACGGAACAATTCACGAGAAGATTCAAATAAACGGTATAGAAGAAACAAAAGCGTCAAGCATTCACGGCACTTTGGCAGACAAAACGCCTTACTATGTGTCCGGTGGCAAATCGGCAAGTTGCAAACTTGACTATATTGAGCAGACTAAAAATAAAAAGGGCATCAATATAGTGGTATATAGCAATGAACTCAGTGCTGTTGTGGACGTAGAAGTATTTAATATAGCTAAGGCGTCTTCGCGCGAAACGTATCATCTTGGTCATTCTGAGCAGTATTTTTCAAGTCCCGACAAAAGATATCCCGAGGGAAGCATTGCAGAAAACATACGATTGTATCAGATGAATCAGGAAGCTGTTAATCTTGCTTCTAAAAATAAGTAATTGATTTCAAAAAAGCGAGTTCTGCGATGTTTGTTTTGCTTTTTGGGATTTGTACTCTCGGTTTGATTTCGCTGAATCTGTTTGTGGTAGATTTCAATGTAATAAACATAATAAAACCGCCCGAGTGGGCGGTTTTATTATGTTAGTCATTTCTTTCGCTTTTCTGATGAACGATTTTGCTTGTTACGGCATCGATTTCGTAGGAATATTCTCTTTCGCGGGTTTCAAAATCAACTTCCCAGTAGGTGCCGTAGGGTTCTCTGTCAAGTTCGGCATCAATCTCGAAAACTGCGTTGGCGGACAAACCTGCCGCTTGCAACGCAATATCAATAGCGTTTTGACGAGAGATCAGCTTTGTTTCCGGTTTTTGTGTGTTTTCCTCTGCCGAAGGCTGAGAAGGGGCGCTTTCCTCTTTTGGAGCTTGCGACGGTGCTTGCGGCACTTCATATTGAGGTTGCTCGTTTTTCGGGGTTTCGGCAGGTTTTTGATTCTCTTCTTTTTGAGGCTGTTCGGAGACTCCTGCTTCTTCCTTGGGAGTTTGGGGAACTTCGTTTTCTTTTTGTACTACTTGCTCGTCAGAGGGGCGAGGTGTGTTTTCTGTTTCATTGTTGGTGGGATTGCCTGTCGGCAGTGCGCAGGCAGAAAGGGCAAGTAATAAAGCAAGTGTTAGGGTAAGAATGATTGTTTTTTTCATTGTCGTTTCCTCCTGTGTTGTTAATTTTTTAAAAAAGTCAGATGGTTCGTAAGCTGCTTATTATTTGACTGATAGGGATGCTTTCATCAATCATATCCGCTAAAGTAATTATATTCAAGCGGCTTATAATTATTTGGTTTAACTCCTCAAAAACATGATGAAATCTGCATTTTTCTTTGTTTTCGTGGGCAGTGCATTTGTGCTCTCCTAAAAGACAATGTCTTATGGCGGTGACCCCGTCAATCGTTTCGATTATCTGCAAAAGTGTTATGTCCTTAGGGGAGGGGAGTAAAGAAAATCCGCCGTTTATTCCGCGTGTGGATTTTACAAGTCCTGCCAGCATTAGTTTGCGCAGTATTTTTGAAGTAAAACTCGGTGGAATGTTGATTTTTTCTGATATATGCGGCGCGCCCACCGCATTTTTTGTCTGCGCTAAAGCGGCGCATATTCTGATGGCATAATCTGCTTCCTGTGTTATTCTCATAAGTAACGTCTCCAAAACAATACCTTTTTGGTATGGTTTTATTTTACAACAAAAAAATTGCTTTGTCAATAATTTTTTTGTTATACTTAAAATTGGTAAAAATGATGCTTGAATAGAATAGCAACAGAACAAAAGCGAAGCGCCAAACTTTATGTAAAAGTTTGGCGCTTCGCGTTGTGCTTTAATAGGTAACATATTTTTCTCGTTTTGCAACGACTTGGGCGATTTTATTATAATCGTTGGTGAGAATAACGTCGATGCCCATATCGAGAAAATGGTTGGTTTCTTCTATGTCGTCTGACCAGAATACGTTGGTGATGATGTTATTGGCTTTTGCTTTATCTACCATTTGCTGATTGAAATAGCCTTTAACAAACTGTAATTTTTTGCAATCGAACTTAATGGCGCGTTCAACAATGCTCCATCTGTCACCCTTGGCGCCGCAGCAACGGGCAATCTCGGGATATTCTCTTTGGAGTCTTGCAAGTAATTTTTCGTTGCCGGTCATAAAGTAGACATATTTTTCGCAGTCATATTTTTTAATGAGGTTTACAACCTTCTCAAGATACTCGGGTTTATCTCCCTCGGTTTTCAGGTGAATGTTCATAACACAGTGACAGGCAAATTTAAGGATTGGTAAATGTGATGAACATTTTTCCTGCTTGTGACAGCGTGAGACAACATTTGAAAATCTATTAAATGGTTTTAATGCAATTTATCATATTAAAATCAACAAGTATACACTTTATTTGAGTGAAAATAAAAAAAGAAACCAAAAATAGTTCCAAGCCCTCGGCACGCAATCGCTGCATTTGGGGGGAACAGAATTTGGTTTCTTTCGTAGTATATTACAACTTTTTGAAGTTGTCAAGGATGAACGTAAATCTATAAAGTCACAAACAATCTATATGGGAAAAGGAGATTATGAAAAAAAGAAGTCTGCCGAAACTCCGCTGATGCAAAAACCTCAGCCCATACGCCCGTAGCGAAAGTCGGTCAAACTTCTTCTGACACAAAGATAACACAGATTATTCCTAGTGTCAATAGTTGTTCCATGCAATCATCCGAAAAAAATTCCAAAATGGAGAGAAAATCTATCGACATGGACTCTTTCTTATCGGATGATGAGATAGCAAAATTGGTGCGCTCGCAGTCGCGACCCTCGCGGTCGCTCGGGTTCAAATCTTAATTCAGCATAACAAAAAACCACCCTTTTGGGTGGTTTTTTGTTATGGCGGAGAAAGAGGGATTTTACCCCTTTGCAACATCAGAAAATTCATCGCAGACGATGCTGCTCGATATTTTCTGTGTTGCGGCAGCCGCTAACCTGCTCGCTTTATCACCCACAGGGTGCGCTCGCAGTCGCGACCCTCGCGGTCGCTCGGGTTCAAATCTTAATTCAGCATAACAAAAAACCACCCTTTTGGGTGGTTTTT
>JAZROO010000029.1:0-4023 GCA_045648705.1 Eubacteriales bacterium
TAAGACCGCTTGGGCCTCCGACTTTCCCCACTTTTTTCGGGGTGGAATTGGCAACCGTAGATGTTATCCTTTGCCACTGCGGCCGTCATTTCCTTGCCATATTCTGTGGTTGCTATTACGGCATCATCGCAACCGTCAGCATAAAAGGAATGAACGAAGTAAACAAAGTCGCCGTCACTTACGTATTTTAAAAGCGGATTGCTTTTCTTTATTTTCAAATAATTCCAGCCAATGTGGGGGATTTTCAGGTCTTTTGGGATGGTGTTTTCCATAGGAATTACCTCGCCTTTTATCAAGCCGAGTCCCTCGTGAACGCCATATTCAAAGCTTCTTTCGAAAAGCATCTGCATACCGAGGCAAATGCCAATTAAGGGTTTTCCTAAGTTTACTTCTTCATAAATAATCTTATCAAGTCCGCTATCCCTCAGTTTCTTGATAGCATCTTCAAAAGCACCGACACCCGGCAAAATCAACTTGTCAGCTTTTTTGATGGTTTCGGCATCACCGGTTATAACGGTGTCATATCCAATCGCTTTCAGGGAAGATGAAAGTGAAAACAAATTACCTACGCCATAATTAATAATCGCTATCATCAAAGCACTCCTTTGGTAGAGGGAACTTCATCCTTGAAGGCTTCTTCGATGGTGACCGCCTGCTTGAGGCTCCTGGCAACCGACTTGTACACAGCCTCAAGAATGTGGTGTGCGTTCTTTCCGTTCATCTTTACAATATGCAAGGTGATTTTGGCACTACGCACAAAAGCTTCAAAAAACTCCTCTACAAGCTCCGTATCAAAATTGCCCACACGTTTTGCCTTGACTTCAGCTGAATATTCAAGATGACTTCTGCCTGAAATATCCACAGCACTCATCACAAGGGTTTCATCCATAGGGAGCAGGAAGCTGCCGTAACGAACGATACCCTTTTTGTCACCCAAGGCTTTTGTGAAGGCATCGCCCAGTACGATTCCGATATCCTCAACGGTATGGTGGTAATCAACCTCAACATCACCCTTGCAGGTGAGCTCCAAATCAAATCGCGCGTGTTTGGCAAAAAGGGTTAGCATATGGTCTAAAAAGCCGCATCCGGAATCTATTTTTGAAGTTCCTTTTCCATCTAAATTTAAGCTTAAACAAATGTCTGTTTCGTTTGTTTTTCTACTGATTTCCGCTATTCTCATAGTCATTCTCCTAGAATCTCTTTTACTTTGGAAATGAATACTGTCATTTCCTCCATACTTCCAATGGTAATACGATTATATTCTTTTATTCTCGGCTTTTCGAAGTGGCGTATTAAAACACCGTTTTCTTTTAGCCTTTTATAAAGTGCCATGCCACTTATCTTATCACTCTTTGCAAAAATAAAGTTTGCTTTAGAAGGAAGAATTGAAAATCCAAGTGCCTTCAGCTCTTTTACGGTGTATTCACGATTTTTAATGATTCTTTGGCAGTTATCCATATAGTAATCATTTTCAAGCACCGCATTCAGTCCTGCAATTTGCGTAAGACGATTGATATTATAGGGGTTTGTTGAATATTTGATGGTTTCCAAATCCTTAATTAACTCTTCGTTGGCGATTGCAAATCCAAGTCGTGCACCCGCTAAAGAACGGGATTTGGAAAATGTCCCCACACACAATAAATTTTTATACTTTTTTGTAAGTTCCACACAGGATGTGCCACCAAAGTCCACATATGCCTCATCGATCAGTACAACTGAATTTGGATTGCTTGTTACGATTCTTTCAATATCGTAAAGACCGATTTCCATTCCTGTAGGTGCATTGGGATTTGCAATCACTGCCAATTTATTTTTGCTGCAAAAGCCATCTACATTCAAAGAAAAATCATCGTTCAGCGGTATGATTTCGCTTTCAATTCCATAAAGCTCTGCAAAGACCGAATAAAATCCGTAGGTAATGTCAGCATAAGCAGCCCCATTTGTTCCGTAAGCCATAAAAGCAAAATTGAGGATATCGTCGGAACCATTGGAAAGAAAAATGTTTTCGGGCTTGACTGCGTATAGCTTCGCAAGTTCTGACTTTAGCTTTTTACATTCAGGGTCGCAATATAGACGAAGGTTCTCGATTTCCTCTTTGCTGATTGCTGTCACTACGCTTCGTGAGGGCGGAAAAGGTGATTCATTTGTGTTCAGTTTAATGTACTTTCTATCTTGGGGCTGTTCGCCGGGCGTATAAGCTTCTAACTTTTGAAGCCGACTATTTAAAAATTTACTCATATCTCTGTATCCTCAAACCTTATAGTTGCGCTTCTTGCATGAGCTGAAAGTCCTTCTTTTTCTGCAAAGAAAGCGACATCGTGGGAAATTTTTTGAAGCGCATCTTTCGTATAATAGGTGTATTGGGATTTCTTAACAAAATCATCAACCGACAAAGGGTTTGAAAATCTTGCCGTTCCCGAGGTTGGAAGGGTGTGATTTGGACCTGCGTAATAATCACCCAAGGCTTCCGGACAATATCTTCCCATAAAAATGCTGCCTGCATTGGTAATCTTATCAAGGTAATCGAAAGGATTGTCAACGCAAAGCTCTAAATGCTCGGGAGCAATTTCGTTTGATACGGCAATCACATCGGCAATATTTTCAGCCACAATAATTTTTCCGTTATTGTCGATAGATGTACGGGCAATTTCTTCTCTTGGGAGCAGTTTCAGTTGGGTTTCTATTTCTGATTGTACTTTTTTAGCTAAATCCATGCTGTCGGTAACAAGCACCGCACTTGCCATTTTGTCATGTTCGGCCTGAGATAACAGGTCAGCGGCAACAAAACGGGGATCGGATTTGCCGTCGGCAATCACCAAAATCTCGCTTGGTCCTGCAATCATATCAATGGACACTCTGCCAAATACCTGACGCTTGGCTTCAGCAACAAAGGCGTTGCCGGGACCTACGATTTTATCGACTTTAGGTATACTCTCTGTACCGTATGCCAGTGCCGCAATTGCTTGCGCACCGCCCACCTTAAAAATTCTGTCAACCCCGGCAATCTTGGCGGCGGGTAAAATTACAGGATTCACCTTACCATCAGCAGAAGGAGGTGTGGTAATGCAAATCTCTTTACAGCCGGCAATCTTTGCAGGAATGCTATCCATCAGCACGGTGGAAGGATAGGCGGCGGTTCCTCCGGGAACATAAAGTCCGACCTTCTCAATAGGTGTTACCTTTTGCCCTGTAATAATACCGTCATTTTCGTTAATAATAAAACTGTTTCTTACCTGTCGAGAGTGAAATGCACGAATATTTCCTGCGGCAGTTTTCAGTATCTCAATAAACCGTGGTTCAACTATGGAAAATGCTTCCTCAATTTCCTCTGCAGAAACTTCCAAACAAGACAAATCTGCCTTGTCAAATTTCTTACAATACGCAAATAAAGCTTTATCGCCATTTGCTTTTACATTATTTATAATGTCGCTGACAATATCACGTACATCAAATGAGGTCTCACCTCTGTCGAATATTTCTTCGGCAGAAACCTCCTTGTATTTCATTATTTTAATCATCGTATTTTACCTCTTTCGCAAGCGCTCGCTTAATAGCCTCTATTTTTTGCGTTTTAAATCCGTAGGACGCCTTGTTGGAAATTAAGCGCGCACTGATTTGAACAATTGTTTCAAATGGAGCTAAATCATTCTCTAACAAGGTTTTACCTGTTTCCACAATATCGACAATCACATCAGACAAGTGTAGAATAGGTGCAATCTCAATCGAACCATTTAGATGGATAATATCAATGTCACGACATTTTTTCGCATAGTAGCTTTGCGCAATGTTGGTAAACTTTGTAGCAACACGTAAAGTCTTGTCAGTATTGTCTCTAAAAGTTTTTTTAGCCGCTACAGCCATACGGCATTTGCCAATGTTAAGGTCCAAAAGTTCGTAAATATCAGGCTCGTATTCAAGTAGAATATCCTTACCTGCCACGCCTATATCTGCAGCTCCTCTTTCAACATAAATTGCAACATCTGAAGGCTTTACCCAGAAAAACCTCACACCAACTTCAGGATT
>JAZROO010000030.1:0-14875 GCA_045648705.1 Eubacteriales bacterium
TTTATGGATGTACATTCTTGACAGATTGGTCTCACCGTCACATTGCACCATACAAAAAAATTCCCAGTCGTATCTTTCATAAAAACCTGTATGGTCAGTAACCAAATATACAGAGGTAATGCCTGCCAATTTCAAATCTTCAACCGACATATTAAGTAAACGTCCCGCAATTCCTTGTTTGCGGTGTTTTTCTTCTGTATAAACGGCGCAAACATTGGGTGAAAGGTCAGGACGATTGTGAAAATCGTTTTCAATAACACCCAGACCTCCAACAATCTGACCTTCGTGCAAACAAAGATACCAGCCGTATTCCGTTTCCTCTTGCAAATACCCGCCCATACAGGCAAGATATGCCTCTGTGGGTGCCGACCATTTACTACTGAACCACTCCGCTGCCCCAAGCACCAGTTCAGGCTTTTCCCGAAGTGTAATATATTGATATTCTGCCACTATTCTCACCACACGTTGTTTCCTATTTTTTCTTTAAAACAATAGCAATAAAGTTCAAATAATTACACGCTCCTGCGTCAATTGCCTTTTTGTCGTTTATGGCATATTCATTATCGCACTGTATCCAATCGTTCCAACATTCTTCATTGCTTTCCATTTCGTAAATCGAAATAATATCACTGTTTTTGGATTTTGAAATGATGTTTTCCCAATATTCTATATCGTGGATATAGTCTAATTGTTCAGGAGTCCAAGATAATAACAGTTCTTCCGGGATGTTATTATGGCAGTCTTTTTTCATTCCCGGAACAACAATATAAATATAACCACCTTTCTTCACAAAAGGTAAAAGTTTCTCATCCAGAAAGCCTTCGTCTCTTCCAAAATAATTATAGGAATCTGTGCTAACAACTGCATCGAAAAATTCTTTTTCGTATTTTAAATCCGTAGCATCTGCTTTTACAGCAATGATTTCTTCCTCGCCGAGCCCCATTTCGGCAAAAAAATTTTGGTTTTCCTCAGGTTCACTCCAAAGGTCGGTTGCATAAACTTTGAAGCCATATTCTTTTACCAAAAACACAGATGTGATACCTTGTCCACTACCTAAATCCATCACAATAGAACCTGTTTTAATTTTATTGTCAATCATCAGTTCTTCTTCTAATTTTAATGGGTTGGGTCCCATGATTTTTTGTTTAATTAATTCACTATCATATTTTTGGGTTTTTACATATTTCATTTGGAGTTCTCCTTTGCCATCGTGTTTATATATTATATCATTACCGAAGTATCTTTGCAATAGATACAAAAATCCCCACCATGCAATCGGTGGGGATAAATTTGATTTATAAAGTCAGGCAGAAGTCGATTGAAATTATACTGTTCTTATAAGTACCATCCAAAATTTATGGTCTTTTTTACAAAATTTCTTCCATCACTGTTTTTTGAACAGCCAGTCCCATTTTTTCATAAAAAATCTTGGCACCGGGGTTACATTCCCAAACGTTTAAAGTGATGTTATAAAATCCTTGTTGCTTTGCCCAGCCCTTAATAAAGGCATACATCCGAGCCCCTATTTTCTTCCCACGGCAGCTTTGGTCAACGCACAAATCATCGATATAGAGCGTTTTCAAGGGCATCAGGCAGTGGCTGTTTTGCTCCAGAATAACGCAGAAAAGATGGCAAACGATCTTGCCCTCTACCACGCCCACAAATACGGGTCGCGATTCATCCTCTAACAACTCCGACAGCATTTCGTCTGTATATTTTTTAGAGCCGCTTTTAAATATGTCGGGTCGTCCTGTATGATGAACTTCTGCCACCTGATACAGCAGTTCACTGAGTTGCGGTAAATCCTGCGGCAAAGCGCGGCGTATCTGCATAATGATTCCCCCTTTTTCAATGATTGTAGCACATATTTTTTTATTTGAAAAGGGGTTGTTTTCTTGACTTTCATATACAGTTAATCGTATAATTAAAATATATATTTATTTGGAGGTACTTTGAATGAGGCTTCAATATCTCGGTACTGCTGCTGCAGAAGGCGTTCCTGCTATTTTTTGCAGTTGTGAAACCTGCCGCAAAGCGCGTAAGCTCGGCGGAAAAAACATCCGCACCCGTTCACAAGCGCTGATTGACGGAAAATTGCTGATTGACTTCCCTGCCGATACTTTTTATCACAGTATGCGTGACGGAATTGATCTTACCCATATTCATAACATCATCAACACCCATCCGCATGAGGACCATTTGTATCCAAGCGAAGTATATAACTATATGAAAGGCTTTGCCGTTCTGCCCGAAGGCCATCCGAAATTTCACTTTTGGGGCGGAAATGAGATGGAGCGTTTGCTCACCCCCATGACCGAAAACCCCAGAATGCTCGGTCGGGTAGAAACGCACGTGTTTGAGCCGTTTGTACCGACAGATATAGACGGATATATTGTCACCGCACTGCCCGCACATCACGGCACCGAGACCCCTTTTATTTATATGATTGAAAACGACGGTAAAACCCTGCTATATGCGCACGACACCGGTGCCATTAAAGATGAGGTTTGGGCATACCTTGAAAAAGTAAAACCGCATTTTGATCTGCTCAGCTTTGACTGTACCAGAGGCGGCATCACCTCCGAAAAAGTAACAGGACATATGGGACTGGGCGATATTAAGGTAATTAAAGAAAAAATGATTTCTTTAGGACTGAGTGATGAGAAGTCCACCTATATTGTAAATCACTTTTCTCACAACTGGCCCGATATTAATTATGAAGACCGCGCCGTTTATGAAAAAGACGGATTTTTGATGTCCTATGACGGTATGGTCGTGGAGGTTTAAATGCAGTCACGATACAGTCCCCCGCCCAATGCAAATATGCGGGATAAATTGCGCGCCAAACCACCCAAAAACTTAAAAGACGTTCCCCGTTTTCTAAAAGAAGTCATTGGCGGCACCTTCTACCGACTGTTCTACATATTCAAACTTGTGCTGGAATGTCGACCGGGTATGCTCGTCTTTATGGTGTTTATGATGCTGTACGACGGCATTATGCCCACCATCGGAACACTC
The DNA here is from genome assembly GCA_045648705.1 of Eubacteriales bacterium. Taxonomy (GTDB): domain Bacteria; phylum Bacillota; class Clostridia; order Oscillospirales; family QAKW01; genus Firm-08. Next base: position 3,019 of record JAZROO010000030.1, read on the forward strand.
ATCACCGCCAACCTTGCCGGTCAGGTGGTAGACAGTTTTACAAGTGACGTCAATCTGTGGATCCCGCTGATTTGGCAATTCGGATATATGTTTTTGAACACGGTGATGACCAATGTGAATAATATGGTCACCACACTGGCAGGTGAAGCCATCACCAAGCATATCAAAATCAAAATTATGAACAAGGCAAAAACCGTTGACGTTGCTTCCTTTGATATGCCTGATTTTTATGAACGGCTTGAAAATGCCAACCGTGAGGCAGGCATGCGCCCCATCAATATCTTGCGCTCAACTTTCACGCTTGTCAGCCGTGTGATTTCTATGATAACGTATGTCGTATTGTTGGCAGGTATCATCACCAAACTGCCGAGCATCAGTTATCTGTTCTTTGTGCTGTTTGTTCTGTTCAGCGCTGTGTCGGCTTGTGTAAGCTTCCACTTTAAGAGAAAGCATCACAACTATATGTTCCGCCGCTCCAAAGACCGCAGACAAATGACCTATTACAGTGATATGATGGTCAACAAGGATATGGTAAAGGAAGTTCGTCTCTTTGACCTTTCCGACCTTTTGATCGGAAGATACCGCAGTGTATTTGCAGGTTACTTTAAAGGAATTCGCGATCTGGTGGTCAAAGAAGGTGCCTGGCACATTACTTTAAGTTTAACCACCACCGTAATGAATGCCGTTTTGTTTTACCTGATTGCCACCAACGTCGGTCAAATCGAGCAATATACCGCCTATACCGGTGCCCTCAATGCAATTTCGGCAGGACTGACCGCCGTAATTGCCAACACGGCAAGTATTTACGAGGGCAGCTTGTTTATCGAGAATATGATACTGTTTATGCGCGAAAAGCAAACCGTAAAGCCGCTGCTCGACGCACCGCGCCAACCCCAAAATGGCATCGGTCATACCATCGAGCTGAGAAACGTTTCTTTCCGCTATCCAGGCACCGAGCGTGACGTACTGAAAAACCTCAACTTCACCTTCAAAGCAGGAGACACTGCCGTACTGGTCGGTTTGAACGGTGCAGGAAAAACAACACTCATTAAGTTGATTACCCGCCTGTACGACCCCACAGAAGGCGTGATTTTGCTGGACGGACACGACATCAGAGAATATGATCTTGGTGCGCTGTACCGTTTGTACGGCATCATTTTCCAAGACTTCGGCAAATATGCCGAAAGTGTACACAACAACATTATGTTCGGACAGGCAGATCTGACCCCCGAGCAACAAAAGATTCAAAGCGCCGCCGTTTCCAGCGGAGCGGATGCCTTTATCCGCGACCTGCCGCTCGGTTACGAAACACCGCTGACCCGATTCTTTGAGGAAAACGGTGTGGAACTTTCCATCGGTCAATGGCAAAAGTTATCCATTGCCCGTGCCTTTTACTCTGAAGCGGACATTTTGATTCTGGACGAGCCTACCGCCTCACTCGACCCGATGGCTGAGCAAGAGATCTACAATCAATTTGACCGATTGAGAAAAGACAAAACCAGTGTGTTTGTATCCCATCGTCTTTCCTCAGCCACCACTGCCGACGTTATCTTGGTATTGGAAAACGGACAAATCGTTGAAAGCGGTAATCATAAAGAACTGATGGAACAAGGCGGAAAATACTGCGAACTCTTTACAACGCAAGCTTCCCGATACGTTTTAGACAAATAAGCAAAATCAGTTTTACCGCCCAATTTTGAGCTTTGTGTACCCTAACAAAACAAAAATCCCGACTGCAAGCAGTCGGGATTTTAATTTATTGTTTATTTTGCATACTGATTATAGAAGTTCATAATCAGAACGGCAATTTCGCAACGCTTGGCAGTATCGGTGGGACGGAAGGTTCCGGCCGCATCACCGTTTACGATGCCTGCACGCTGTGCAGCGTAAACATACTTGGTTGCCCAGCTTGCAATCTTGGAAGCATCGGTGAATTTTGCCTTGGCGTTCTTGTTAACCAATTTGATGCCTTCATACTCAGCGTAGGTAACGATGAATTTGCACATTTCCTGTCTGGTAATTGCACGGTCAGGCTCAAAGGACTTGTTGCCTGTACCATTTGCAATGCCGCTTACTCTGGCCCATTCAATGTAACCGAAGTAATAGGAGTCCTTCTTTACATCTTTGAAGTATGCATTGGTGTACTTATCAGCATCCACACCGCTCAGTCTGCCCAAGATGGTAACAAACATACCACGGGTTGTGGCGGTATCGGGGGAGAACTTGGTGTTGCCGGTGCCGGACATCAAACCGGAGCCATATACAAAGTCAACCGCACTATGATACCATGCTTTTTTATTAACGTCGGTAAAGGGATCACAATCGCTGATGATCTTAGCGATCACTTCTTGCTCTAACAGTTCACCGCAAACGGTACAATGTTTTTCTCTCAGTCCGGTTGCCAGTGTGGTTGCATTTTTAACAACCTTCCACTTGCCTGCCTTATGACCGGTTGCAGGAATTTCAACATCAGGAAGCGGTACTCCGCAAATCAGACATTCATAGGTACGTAAGCCGGGCTCGGTACAAGTTGCAGGAATGGTATCTACGTGTACGTCCTGATGACCCTTTTTAGCAATCACTTGAGTTTCAGCCACGTGACCGCAATCTACGCAAACGTAAGATTTTACGCCATCTGCATTGCAGGTTGCTTCGAGTGTAACTACCCACTCATATCCGTTTTTATGATTGGTGGCAGGAATCTCACGAAGGTCGAGCTGTTCATTACAGGTGTTGCAGCGTTGCTCTGCAAAACCGGGCTCTGTACAACCGGGGGCGGAAGTTGTATGCCATACGCCCGCATTGTGACCGGTTGCAGGAATCTCAAAGGGATACTCCAGATTACACAAAATACAATATTTGATTTCTTGACCGGGTTCGGTACAAGTAGGCTGCTCTGTGATTTTGATTTCATCTTTATATTCGTGAGGAACACGAGGCATGTCAGTGCCTACGTTGAAGTCTTTGCCGCACAAGTCACAAACCTGATGCTTGATACCAAGTTCAGTACAGATAGGCTCTCTGTCGATAATCCATTCGTCCTTGGCATTTACGTGCTTACAAATCGGAATTACAGTAATATCGGTTCTTGCATCACACTTAGAACAATGACGGGATTTTTCACCCTCCCTGTCATCAGTGGATTCTCTGTCGATGGTAAATTCAGTTTCCCAAGGATGGTCGCCAAACTCGCCTTCGCGCTCTTCGTCTTCTCCGCAAACGGAGCAGATGCGTTGTTCGGTCTTCTTGGTCTGGCAATCGCCTTCGTCGATTACAGCCCAGTCACTCCACTTGTGATCACCGATTTCACCTTGACGCTTTTCGTCTTCTCCGCAGACGGAGCAGACGCGCTGTTCGGTCTTATGAGTCTTGCAATCGCCTTCGTCGATTACAGTCCAATCACCCCACTTGTGACCGCCGACTTCACCCTCACGAGTGTCCTCTTCGTCACAAAGTGTACAAATGCGTTTTTCTTTTTTACTGGTTTCGCAGTCACCTTCGTCGGTTACAATCCAGTCACCCCAAACGTGGCCACCGAAATTGGCGCCCTCGCGGGTTTCATACGCACCACAAAGAGAACAAACACGTTTTTCCTGTTGTTTGGTTTCGCAGTTGCCTACGTCGGATACTGTCCAGTTACCCCAATCGTGATCACCATACTGGCTGGCACGGACGTCTTCAGCTCCACATTCCGTACAAACGCGCTTTTCTTCTTTTTTGTGCTGACAGTCAGCCTCTTGTGAAACTTCCCAATCGCCCCACTCATGACCACCCTTACTGGGAATGGTCGTCGTGTAAGATGCGTTACAGCCGGGATCCTGACAGGTATATGTCATTTCACCTTGCTCGGTACAAGAGGGCTCTGTGGTAACCTTACCTTCAAAATGGTGCCCTGCACCCGGTAAAAAAGGATTGCCACCGGTACCAAGTTCGGTATCGATTTCAGCGACACAAGGTACGCTTAAAATCAACAATACCGCCAAAACAAAACTCAAGATACGTTTTGCTCTCAACATTGCAATTTCTCCTTTTCCTCAACTGACCAATATATACGTACTGTAAATGGATATAATAGCACAGTTTATTATTCACTTTATATTTTACATTATAATTGTCAAAATTGCAACACTTAGAGTTTGTGTAGGATGTAAAAAACTAACGCGTTTTTTTGTACAACTTACACAAAACTATCCTTTAAACTTCAATATTTGCAAGATAACGGACTGCCGTTTTACGTATGCCGTCTGCGCTGTTGCCGCCTCCGATGGCGATGGCGATTTGCCCCCAGGTTTGTTTTAATAAAAAGTGGCGCGACAGGATCTGATACACATATTCATTTGTGATTTCTCCCATAATCTGCTCCAAGCGCTCGTGAGCCATTCTTCCCGTGACGCGCAAGTGTTGCATACGGGCGCGCTGCAGTTTGAGTTCAGTTGTCTGCTCTTGCAACCACCGATCCTCCACACCCATCTTTTCCATTTCTTTAATGTGCGCTTCTAACTTCGTTACCTTTTCCAACCACATCAAACTACGTTCATAACTCTGCGCGGTACTAACCAGTTGTTTCATCTCTTTGGTCGTCAATTTGTTTTCCCCTCTTTTCCGTGTAATTTTCCGGTGCTCTGCAAATCGGGCAGCAGGTATGCCACTCCCCTGCGTAATCCTCATACGGAAAGAATTGCCGCAGTGGTATAGCAAACAGCCCATCGCAATTATTACAGTAATACATAAATCTCCTGTCCGTTTTTTCACCCACATGGTATGCTAAAATATACTCGCGTGGGAAATTTTACCACTTTTTGTAGTATGTACACATTATACTACTACTTTTAGTAGTTGTCAACTACTTTTTTTAGTATTTTTGTTGACAGTTTACAATAAAAGGTAGTAAAATATATGCAGGGGGTGGTTCTTTTTATGTTTACCACAAGACTTAAAGCACTTCGAGCGCAAAATGCGCTGAGCCAAAAAGCACTTGCCGAGAGGCTGCACGTCAGTCAGCAAACGGTAGGAAAATGGGAGGCAGGCGGTGCTACGCCCAATCCCGATATGTTGTCGCACATAGCAGATATTTTCAAGGTCAGCGTTGACTATCTGTTGGGGCGCAGTGAAAAAGTATATGATGATGCCGCACTGAAATTTGCACTTTTCGGTGGCGACGTTGATGATAAAACATTGGAAGAGGTCAAGCGATTTGCAGAATACGCAAAACTACAACAAAATAAAACATAAGCCCTGCACCACTGCCGCGCTTTATGAAATGGCGGCAAAAAGAGGGGTTCCTGTTTATGCTTTTCCGTTGGAGCATACGCCATCACTCAGTGTGATGGACGATAAAGGCAGATGCACCGTCGGAATCCGTCCCGATTTAGAGAGGCGCATGGAGCACGTATGCCTCGGGCACGAAATGGGGCACTGTGTAACCGGTGCTTTTTATCGGATCACAACCTCTGCCGCTGTCCGCGGCAAAAGTGAGTATAAGGCAGATAAGTGGGCAATTTATCATCTGATTCCGCCGGGGGCATTGGCAGATGCCGTAAAACAAGGGCTGACCCACCCTTACGAACTTGCCGAATACTTTGAGGTCACCGAGGAATTTATGCTCAAAGCACTGGATTTTTATGCTTGTGTTCGTCCTTTTGAATAAAAATCGGTATACCGATTTTTATTCAAAAAACGACCGAGCCGCCGTAGGTGGCGAGGTTATATCACGTGCGGTTTTGTGCTCCGCGTAAAACCGCGCATATCACGCTGACGCAAGTCAGCATATCACTTTCTTTAAAATATCTCGCCATAGGCGAGGGAATTTTAAAGAAAATATCACTAAAAAACATTCATAGAACAAAGAAATCCATCTCCCCAGAGGAGATGGATTTCTTTCCTTATAAAATTGTTTTTACTGCTTACTTAATATATGTATTATAGAAATTCATCATAATGGTGGCAACTTCGGCACGAGTTGCATTTCCTTGCGGACGGAAACGATAGCTGTTTCCGACTTTTTCACCACCGACGATGCCGCCTGTCTGACAAGCGGTAACCGCCTTTTTAGCGTAAGAGGAAATGCTCTTTGCATCGGCAAAGGAAACCGCTTTGTTGATCTTTTTGAGTTTGATGCCTGCAAAGTCACAATATCTGAGCATCATAGCGCAGATCTGCTCACGATTGATATTGTTCTCCGGTCCAAACGTTGTAGCAGAGGTACCGCTGACAATACCGTTTTTGTTTGCCCAGGCAACATAGCCGGAATAATACGCATTTTTCTTTACATCGGTAAACTTGGTGGTCGCCTTAGTCACCTTAACACCGTGCAGTCTGCCCAGTACCGTTACAAACATTCCTCTGGTCATATTGTTATTGGCACCAAAAGTAGTTTCGCTTGTACCGGTAAAGAGACCCTGATTATAAGCAAAGTCAATCGCACCGTTTTTAACGTACCAGTCACTCTTTTTGAGGTCGGTAAAGACGGTGAGAACACTAACACCTGTTTTCTTAAGTACCTTGCTGTCCAAAACGGCACTGCATTTGGTGCACTTAAGCTCTTTCAGACCGTCTTTGGTAGCGGTGGCTTTTTTGCTGGTGACCCATTTGCCGCTGTCATGGCCTGTTTTGTTAATCACAATATTGCTCTCGACAGTTTCTCCGCAAACGGTACATTCCTTGTGACCCTTACCATTTTTGGTGCAGGTGGGCTTGGTGTCGGTAATCAATTTGGTGTCGCTATGTAAACAAAAATCGGCAGTAACCGACGCTTTCAGTCGGCTGGAAACACCCTTGGCAAAAATATGCAGATAATAGGTTTCCCCTTTCGTCAAGGAGGCATCCACTTCATAGCAGCCCTCTTCACCTGCCACTATATTCATATCGGCATCAAGCACCGTCATATCCCCATAGTAATTGGACTCAAAAGTGTATTTTCCGGTGGCAGAGGGAGTAAAGGAGAATACATACTGGTCTACTTCAGACACTTCATTTGCGCCCGCTTCTTTTCCCATCGTCATTGAAACGGTCTCCAATTCAGCTACCCCAATTGACCCTTTAATTATATCATACACGACCGCGTCGGTACTTGTGGAAGTAATCGTATACGTTTGATTTTTCTGCATCAAAAGACTTTGATAGCCATAACCGGACCATCTTTGAGCAGGGGTGTAACCCGGCTGATAAATTGTCATATCCGTGCCGGTACTGCTGGTAAAGCTATACCACTGCGCCGTATCGCCTGTCTCAAAATCAAAGCTGAGAGCCTCTGTATAATATCGATATTCAAATTTGGTTTTTTTCCCTGCTTCCAACTTAGCATCTCTTACCGTGATTTCCACAGGGTCATAGGAAGAAGCATTGAAAACAGTAAGATAATATGTTTCTCCGCCTTGTAAGGAAACGTAAAGCGGATAGGAACTGCTATACCCTTCCCCAAACAACCCATTATTTCCGCCAATTAAATCCATTGACTCATCATACAGCGCCATATAATTGTAGCCACCGTTATTGTCAAACAAATAGGTTCCGTCTTCGGTGGGTGTGAACTCGAACAAGCCAAATTCATCTTCAATTATTGTTGAGACATTTTCTGTCAAAACATTAGGCTCCACGCGAACGGAGCGATTTATTTTTTCCTCGCCGGCTTGATATGCCAAATAAGAGTCACCGCTATTTAAATAAGCATAGATAGCAGCTTTAGTTTCCCTGTGCCGCCAATCCATATGATCCCACGACATCAGTTCAGTCACTTCTTGTTCCCCTTGATAAAGTGTCAGATTGCCTGCTGTGACAGGTTTGACTCTAAAGAGGTACCAGCCATCTTGCTCGGCTGTACCATCCAATATATCCCATTCGCCCCTCAATGAAAAATTTGTTACGGTAACAACATCCAGTCCGTTTCTTTGACCGATAACATCATATTTTTCATTGCCTTGCAAATAATAAATATTGCCACCGGCAGGCAGGACCAACTCACCACCCAACTCGATGCTTATGGGTATATTTTGATAGTTAAATTGATAATATCCATCCGTTTTGGGTTGGAACCAATGCTCGCCTTCGCCGTAGGAAACAAGATTACTCCGTGACGAATCCAACGCCGTTACCGGAATCCTTTGGTTTATAATCAAGCAGGCTCGACTACCCCCAACAATATCAGCCCTTACATCATACGTTTTACCGGCAGTCATTACATAATAACCGGGCAAAACATTTTCTTGTTCTTCCCCTTCTAAATATATTTTCAGATCTATCGGAGTTACTTCCGAATCAAAATGATACACTCCGCTTTCTTCCGGAATAAACACCAGTTCATCGCCTTCATAAATGGCATTTCCCCAGCCCCAATCATCTTCCGCCTCCAACTGCTTGGCGGCAAAGGCAGTTATCGTCATCGACAGCATTAAAAGAAATGCCAAATTGAGTGATAACAGCCGCATCCATGATTTTTTCATACTTTTCACTCCTTAAAAAGAATTACAAGATTATTTTAGCGGATTTTCCGCTAAAAGTCAATAGCGGACTGTCCGCTAAACTATAATATAAGTAACATCTTTAAGGAGGGTGAGAATATTCGTGTACGAGCGTATCAGAGAGCTTCGGGAGGAAAAGGATCTGACCCAACGGGAAATGGGCGAAATACTCAAATGCAGCCAACGGGTGTACAGCAACTATGAGCGCGGCGAATTGGATATTCCTACCGATATTCTCATTCATCTGGCAGACTTTCATCGGGTTTCTACCGATTATCTGTTGGGCAGGACCAAGGTCCGAGAAATGAACACAAAATAAAATGGACATCGCAAGATGTCCATTTTGTTATTTTCTTTCAAGTTTTTTCTTGGTGCCGTCGGGGCGCTGAATATAGGTGTTATCCAGTGTCTGATATAAGTTCTGACGGAATCCTGCCAGAAACTCCTCACGCAGTTTTTGCTGTTCAAGCTTTTCCTCGGGAGTGAGCCCCTCGGTTTTTGCTTTGTTTGCCAGAAAGTTCAGTCTTTGTTTATCAACCGCCATTTTACTATCTCCTTTTAAAACGTTGTCGGCAACACATACTTTGCCACACACAAATATTGAAGCAATGCACCGATCAGCACAAACAGATGCCAGATGGAATGCATATAACGAACATTTTTAAGTTTATAAAATATCAAACCGATGGTATAAAACAGGCCGCCGCCCAGCAGATACATAAATCCCGAAAATGCAAGGGAATTGACCAGCGGCACAAATGCAATTGCCACCATCCATCCGCACACCACGTACCCGATCATAGAAAAAATCTTAAATCGTTCGATAGATACGGAGTTAAAGACAATTCCCAAAATAGCCACACCCCACTCTACGCCAAAGATAACCCATCCAAGCGCACCTTTCAAGGTAATCAGCATAATCGGTGTGTACGTCCCCGCAATCAAAAGAAAAATGGTGCAATGATCCAGTATGCGAAACACAAGTTTTGCCTTTTTGTTAGCAATCGCATGATAAAGGGTAGACATACAAAACAAGACTATCAGCGTACTTCCGTAAATCGTACCGCTCACCACTGCCCAAGCCGACCCGTGTATCGCAGAAACCACTACCATATATACCAAAGCATATACACCAAACAAGGCGCCAAGTCCGTGCGTGATGGCGGAGAAAATTTCCTCACCAAGCGTATATTCAATTATCTTATGCCGTTTGCTCATATCAATAACCTTCTCCATATGATATATACATTGTAGCATAAGACACAAAAAATGCAACTTAAAAAAGCATTAAATCACAATTTTACAAATGCTTTCCGCCACCGCGCGTGCTGAACGCTTTGCCTGCTCACTGGTGTTTGCTCCTCCGCCCATTTCCACAAGCAGTGCAAACGGCGTGGTATGGGTATTATAACGATTGGCATTGAGATTGAGGGGTCGGGTAATACCGGGATAATCTTTTTGCAACTGTTGCACCAGTTTTAAACCATATTTCAGATTATCCTTCCACCCTGCGTGCGTAAGCCCCATTTCGTTTGTTCCGCAAATCACCATCACCTGCGCATATTCCTGCCCGTCAAGCTTAGTCAAGGGGCAATACTCCGTATCCCCCTCCGTGATGGAATCGCGATGAACGTCGAGCACAATTTGAATGGACGGATATTTTTTTAAAACCTCTTGAACACCGCTCAGTGAGCGCGTATATGCTTTTTTGAACGCACCGGAATCTATGTAATTATCCGTCAAGTGAATGGTCTTGAGCCCGTGCGATTCAAACACCGCTTTCATTTGCTCTCCCACACCAATGACGCCCTTATCCCCCTCACTTGAATATCCTTTGCCTGCATCGGCATAGCTTTCGGTGGTATGGGTGTGATAAATCAGCACGGCGGGGGCATCTTTTTTAAAAACAGGCTTTGTAAACCCCTCAGAGAGCAATCCCGAAATATCTATCTGCTTTGAAGTGCCATTTTTGATGGCTACATTTTCTACCACTTTATATTTACCATTATTGATACTTAAATCTACTACGGGTGCATTCTGCGCAGCACTGTTTGACTGTTGCTTGGGTGGGGCAAGGAGCAAACCTTCCTCATACCCTTGTCCCGTTTCCAAGCGTATTGTTTCACCCGGTAAAAAAGAGCGAGAGACCGCCGAAAGCGCCGCCCATTTTCCCGCTTGTTGCAAAACCGCGGCAACCAGACCGCTTCTCCAACCACTTACACAAAGCACCACTGCTATGCAAAGCATCAGCATCCTTTTTTTCACACTTCTCACCTCATTATATTATATAGGAAGAAATTGAATATTATGAAAGATATTTCAGCATATCTGCCACACTTAAACGATAATGCAGTGCGCGATTGAGAGAAAAGGCAATGAGTTTGGCGCCGTTGTCGGTGGCAGAGCCGATTTGCGTGGGTGTGACTATCAAATCGCGTTCAAAGGGCGCGAGTGCTTTTTGTATCTTTTGCTCATCCTCGGTGAGAAAGGATGCCAGTGTCTGCCCGTTCATCACCGTCGGCATACCAATGGAAATCACGGGTATGCCAAGCGTTTTTTCATCAATGGACAAACGGTTGTTGCCCACACCGCCACCGGGTGTGATGCCGCTGTCTGCAATTTGAACGGTGGAGCACAATCGGGACAGATGCGACGTTGCCAATGCATCAATCACAATCACAAGGTCGGGACGAATCTGTCTGGCAACTCCGCAAATCATTTCAGCGCTTTCCACCCCCGTCGCACCAAACACGTTGGTACAGATTGCCGACACACTGCGCAGCCGCCCCTTGCCAAGTTGCTCAGGCGCAATTTGTTCAAAAGGCCGCGTGATCATCAGATGAGAGAGCATTTTCGGCCCCAATGAATCCGGTGTGATATCATTATTTCCAAGCGCCGCTATCAGCACCTTTTCACCAACAATATAGCGAATCAGAATATCAGAAATCTGACGCACTGCCTCTTCCAGAGCCTCATCCTGTAAATGTTGTACCTGCGAAAGTTCGACCGTGGTATATTCTCCTGCAGGGCGCCCAAATTCGTTTTTTTCATTCAGTTGCACCACCGTCACCTTTCCGCCCGGGAACTTACGTTCCACGGTTTTTATGCCGCCTTCGGCATTTTCCACCGCCTCAAGTAATAAACCTGACTGAAAATAATTCACTTTTACCCCTCCTTTTTCTCTATTCTGTTCAAATTTTTAATAAATATTGAAATTTCGAATTCTATTTGCTAAAATGTTCATTAACAAAATAAAATCCAGGAGGAAAAAATGAAACATATCAAAAAATTATTCAATTACATCTTTGTTGACGGTATGGCAGGTATGGCTTCCGGTTTGTTTGCAACCCTTATCATCGGAACGATACTCAGCCAGATTGCCACATTTATTCCTCAACCCT
>JAZROO010000031.1:0-14112 GCA_045648705.1 Eubacteriales bacterium
ACTAACGGTGCAGGGAAAACTACCCTTATGCGTATGCTCTGTGGCATCCTGCAACCTACAAGCGGTACGATCACTTTTGACGGACTGGATGTCCGTGAGGAAGGCTATCGAGCAATATTAGGATATTTGCCCCAGGACTTCGGCTATTATCCGGAATTTACTGCTATGGATTTTCTGCTGTATATGGCAGCATTGAAGGGGCTACCCAAGGGATCAGCTAAACGACGAGCAAATGAACTTCTGGAATTGGTCGGTCTGCAAGACATGGGCCGCAAAAAGATCAAAACATTTTCAGGCGGCATGAAGCAACGACTGGGGATCGCGCAAGCATTGCTGAACGACCCAAAACTACTGATCCTCGACGAGCCCACCGCAGGGCTGGATCCTAAAGAACGGGTGCGTTTTAGAAGCCTTATTGAACAGCTCGGTAAAGACAGCATTGTACTTTTATCCACGCATATCGTTTCCGACATTGAGCATATTGCCGATGAGGTGCTCATGATGAAAGACGGAAATTTGATTTATCACGGAACATGGGATGAACAAAAGGGCGATTTAGAAAGCTTCTATCTTGCGCAATTTAAGGAGGATACCCATGAGTAATCTGCTTACCCTGTACGCTTATGAACTGAAAAAACTGATGCAGAAAAAACTGCTTTGGGTCGCGCTTCTTGTCTGCATGGCGGTTATTGCTTTTTCTATCCTGTATCCTTTGCTTGGAACCTATTGTGCAAATGGCGTAGCCATAAGCACAAATTACGAGCAACATCTGATCGATCAAGCCTACCGCAAAGCGCTCAGCGGCAAACCCATAGACCAATCCCTGTTGGAAGAGACCCTTGCTGCTTACAAGAATTTACCGATCGAAACCGATTATGTTTTAACGGAAGAATACCAAACCCACGCCCGTCCGTACAGCGAAATTTTTAATTTGATCCGAGCATGGACCGGTATGGACAAACAAGCAGCTGTAAAGTGGTCCCCCGATGAAGCGGCATTATATGCCGCCATGATGGGTCAGTTTGAAGAATCGGCTATGAACAACCATCTGACCGAAGCCGAGATTGCATATTGGAAAGGACAGGCCGATACCCTTACAACCCCTATTGTATATCAGTTCCACGAAGCATACCGAAACATCTTAGAAACCTTTCTCACCATAGGCTTTATGATGCTGCTCTATGCCGCCATCGCCCTTTCAAGTAGCTTCCCCGACGAGCACACCCACCGAACAGATCAGCTTGTGCTGTGTACTGCAAACGGAAAAAGACGGCTCTATTGGGTCAAGCTGTTCTCCGGGATCACCGTGGGGTGTGTTGGCGCGTTGCTCATGACGGCGCTGACTTGGGTACTGTGTCTGTGTATCTACGGTTCAGAGGGCTTTGATACCGCGATACAGATTTTTTACACCAACTATGCAGGCAATATCACCATAGGCCAAGCCTGTCTGATTGCATGCGGTTGTCTGCTGGTGACTGCGTTTTTGATCAGCATATTTGTCATGTTCCTGTCCGAGTTGTTTCACAGCAATATTGCCGCAATGTCCATCACCACCGGCATGATCCTTGCCGGAATGCTGATTCAAATACCAACAGAGCATCGCATATTAGGGCAGTTATGGGATTATCTTCCCACCTGTTTTCTGTCCATGTGGAACACCTTTGACTACCGACTGGTTTCTCTGTTTGGAATGCAACTTACTTCGTACCAAATCGTTCCCTTGATCTATATTGTCGCCGCGGTGCTGCTGGCATGGCTCGGAAACCGTATCTATTGTCGTCGTCAGATCAGCGGAAGATAAACCAAAAAAACTTCTTTTGTCCGACAGACAAAAGAGGTTTTTTTGTTGGTTGGGATAGCAGGACTCGAACCTGCGGAATGACGGAGTCAAAGTCCGTTGCCTTACCGACTTGGCTATATCCCAGTAATAAGAGTGGATTTCGGTTTAAGAAATCCACTCCCAAATATAATGGGGTGGATGATGGGACTCGAACCCACGATTTCCAGAGCCACAATCTGGCGCTCTAACCAACTGAACTACACCCACCATACTTGGCACGCCTGAACGGATTCGAACCGCTGACCCACTGCTTAGAAGGCAGTTGCTCTATCCAACTGAGCTACAGGCGCATAAAAAATGGAGCAGGTGATGGGAATCGAACCCACGTGTCCAGCTTGGAAGGCTAGCGTTCTACCATTGAACTACACCTGCATTTTACGCTTGAATATAATACCATATTCAAGCGTTTGTGTCAAGCAAAATTTAAAAAATATTGATTTTACTGCGCGTCTACTGTCAGTTTGCCATCCCGAACGTCAGCACTTATCTTGGAAATGGGATGCTCATAGGCAGAAATAATGCATTCTGCCGCCTGATCTTCGAGTTCTTTTTGAATGGTGCGCTTGAGAGAACGGGCGCCGAATTTAGCGTCAAATCCTTTGTCTACAAGGTATGCAACCGCTTCATTGGTATACTCCAAGGTGATGTCGCGCTCCAAAAGTGCCTTTTTCAAATCACCAAGCATAATTTCGGCAATTTTTACCGCAGTTGCTTTGCTCAGCGGTGCAAAAGTGATAATCTCGTCAATACGATTGACAAACTCGGGACGAAGGAAGGTAAGCAGTGCTTTGGTTGCCTTTTCCTTTTCCAGCACACTGGTATCACGGTTAAAGCCGGTGGTATTCATCATACCTGCCGAAGCATTGGTGGTCATTACGATGATGGTGTTCTCAAAGTTAATGTGACGGCCTTGCGCGTCGGTCAGTTTGCCATCGTCAAGCATCTGCAACATAATATTAAGAACGTCGGGATGCGCCTTTTCAATCTCATCAAACAGTACAACACTGTACGGTTTGCGACGAATCTTTTCCGTCAGTTGCCCTGCATCGTCATAGCCCACGTATCCGGGAGGGGCACCGATGAGTTTGGAAACAGAGTGTTTTTCCATATACTCACTCATATCAACACGGATGAGCGCTTCTGTCGAGTCAAAGAGTTGCAAAGACAGTTGGCGCACAAGCTCGGTTTTACCCACACCGGTAGGACCGGTAAAGATAAAGGAAATGGGACTGCGGTTGTAACCGATGCCTACCCTTCTGCGCTTGATGGCGGCGCACAAAGCATCGATCGCCTCGTCCTGACCGATGATACGGGCTGAGAGATTTTGCTTGAGTTGATTGAGTTTGTCAAACTCCTGTTGCTTGATTTTCGTGGCAGGAATTCCTGTCCACAGTTCCAGCACGTACGCGATATGATCAAAGGTCAGTTCCGTGGTCTCCGCCACGTCTTCAAAATCCGTGAGTTGTTGTTCCAGACGGCATTGCTCACTTTTGAGTTTGGCAGACTCTTCGAACATTTTTTGTTCGTCCTCCGTGTCCAGCGCCTCGATCTGACGACGGACGTTTGCCAGTTCAAACTGCAGTTTCAGTTTTTGATTCTGCGCTACGTTTTCAATAGCGGCACCACTGGATGCCTCATCAAGCAAATCAATGGCCTTATCGGGCAAAAATCGCTCGGTGATATAGCGTTCACTCATAATTGCCGCTTGTGTGAGCATTGCATCGGAAATATGAACGTGATGGTACGCGCCGTACACGTCGCGCAGTCCTTTGAGAATCTCCACCGTTTCCTCTATGCTCGGCTCACCCACCATAATGGGTTGGAAGCGGCGCTCCAGTGCCGCATCTTTTTCAATATATTTGCGATATTCGGCAAGTGTGGTAGCGCCTACCACCTGAATCTCACCGTTGGCAAGAGCAGGTTTTAAGATGTTGGCGGCATTCATACTGCCCTCACCCTCACCGGTGCCGACAAGATTGTGCACCTCGTCAATCACCAGAATAATGTTGCCCAGTGCCACGACTTCGGCTACAAGCCCTTTGATGCGGCTTTCAAACTGACCGCGAAACTGCGTTCCTGCCACCAAGGCGGTAAGATCAAGCAAATAGACCTCTTTGTCAAGCAGTTTTGCAGGAACGTCCCCTGCCACGATTTTTTGCGCCAAAGCATTTGCCACCGCTGTTTTACCAACGCCGGGTTCACCAATCAGCACCGGATTGTTTTTGGTGCGACGATTGAGAATGCGCAACATTCTTTCAATCTCCATCTTTCTGCCGATTACGGGATCGAGTTTGCCCTCGATATGTTTGCGATTGAGATTGGTGGCATACTGCTCCAGAAATTTGCGCTTTTTCTGCTCTTTTTTATCTTTTTTCTTATCATCTTTATCTGCGGCATCCTCGTTTTTAGAAAACATACCGCTGAGCATCGGCGGAAATGCAGGGGCACTCTGCCCGTCCATCTCCTGCGGAAACAGACCAAGCTGTTGTTGCAGGGTTTCCATTTCCTCACTCATAGCATCGAGATCCTCATCGCTCAGACCCATATTCTTGATAATCTGATCGACCTGCTGAATCCCCAAATCTTTGGCGCATTTCAGGCAGTATCCTTCATTGACCTGCCCGTCTTTGTCCATACGGGAAACAAAGACCACCGCCATTCGTTTATTACATCTTTTGCAAAGCATAAACCTACTCCTTGCCCTCTTTCTTTTGCCGACGACTTTCCTTAACGTTGGCGTATATCTTCATATAGTTGAACAATGCCACCAAGGTAAAGAAAATGCAAACGCCCATCAATACCGATGCCGTTTCTTTGGAAATTTCTCCAAAAACCATAATCGCAACAATACAGATAAACAGTATCACCGTGGCAATTTTACCACTCCACTGCGAATATACTACAAATTTAAACCGTTTCAGAAGCCTTGAAGCGCCGCAAATCATCAGCACCTCTTTCCCCAGAAACACAAAAAATATCCAAGCGTGAATACGCTCATAAAATGCCAGACACGCGATGGCGGCAATCTGCATCATTTTGTCAGCCAGTGGGTCAGCCAGTTTGCCGAAATCGGTAATCTGATTGTATTTTCTGGCGATATAACCATCCAGTATGTCAGTCAGTGCCGCCAAAACAAAAAGCCCTGCGGCATAATATACCCCACCGTCAAGCGTCCCCTCGCACCCTTTGACAAAGCAAAAGACAAACAAAGGTACCATACCGAGACGAGCGATCGTCAACAGATTCGGTATATTCATTCAGTAACATCCCCTATCTTCTAAAACAAATTGCAAATCGGATTCATCTTAATAATTTCTTTGGTAATCAAAGTCTTTTCAATGGCTTCAGAGGAAAACATTCCCTTATCCGCGCCCAGTGAAATTGCCCAGACAACTGCGGTTACGATCAATACGATGAGTACACCTTCCGCCAGGCCGATGACGGCACCGCCCAAGCGGTTGAACTGTTTGCCGATGGGCAACAGATTAAACAGTGCACTCAGAATTTTGGCGCCGACCTTGCAGACAATAATGAGCACCACAAACAGTACCACAAAAGCAATCGCTGTACTTATTGTTGCGGAAATGGGAGCCGCTATACTGTCAATAAGTTTATTTTTTGCTTCTACGGTGTTTGCGGAAAGAGAAGAAAGACTGCCGAGGATATCCTCGGTGGAAACGCCCACACTGTCAAGCAACACGCGCAGTGCCTCGGGCATTTTGCGCACCTTACCTGCAACGTCCAAAGAAGAAAGCGCCTTTTCATAGTCGAGCACCGGTGAGCCCGTCAAGGTGGAAAGCACCATATTGCGTACCGAAGGGCGCACAAAGGTTACATCCAGCCATCCGCCTACTACACCTTTAAGTGCCAAGGCACCCAAAAATGCAATCAACGTTCCGAGCATTCCAAACAACGTTTTAATCAGTCCTTTTTTGTATGCAAGAAAGGCAAAAACTGCCAGAATTGCTACGATCACAATATCCAAAATAAATTGCATGGTTGTATCCTCCTAAATTTCATTGTATACACAATAGGTGTTATAAATGTCAAGCAAACAGTTTTTACCTGCAAAACGAATCGACTGTACACCGACTTGCGTGGGTTGATCATACACGGTGCGCTTGGAAGAAAGTGAATAAATCTTCTCGTTTTCCTCACTCAAAAGCGCCACCCTGTTGCCGCGCACGTCCATATCGATGATATGCTCACCGACTTCAAACACAGCACTTTGTCTGCCGCGGTCACTGATGCTGTACAGGGTGCTCTCACCTCGTTTACTGCCCGAAAGCAGCAGTACGGTGTGATCGTTTGTAAACGAATAGGCCTGCAGATAATTTTTTTCAAAGGTATAACTGCGACCGGCTTTACCTTTATTACTGTAATATTCCAAACGGTTGCCGTACAATAGCGCAATATTGGATGCACTTTTGTAGCAAACGTCGATGGGTAAATCGGTAAGTTCGGTCTGCCACGCGATTTTTTCTTCATCCAAATGTATGCCGACAAGTTCCGGAACATCTTCCCCGTCTTTAACGTTATAGCAAATCAGTGCTACCGTTTTTTTGTCGGGAGAAACGGTGGCATTGAGCAAATAGCGCTCATTACTGTGCCACACAAACACCTGCTCAAATGAGGCGTTATAAACATAAAGAGAATTTTTATATCCGTTGCCTTTGGTGATGACCGCCAGATAGTTTTCCTCATTCATCGTGACGTAGGAGATACTTTCCGGCATGGTTTGTTCAAACACCACTGCAAAGGAATTGGTTACAAGCAGTTTGTCACCGCCGCGGTCGTAACAGACAATATATCTGTCCCCCGTGATCAGCTCAGGGGTACCAAATCCCGTGGGTGCGGACATAAACACCGTTCCTTGATTGTCAAGCACGGTAAGTTCCGAGGGGGTAAGGTGCGCCAGTCCGTCTTTGAAAGAAGCCACCCTGACGTCATCTTCATACGAAAGAGAAATCTGCGTTCCGTCTTTTTCGGCATTTTCAGAAACGTCTATATCAATTTTTGCAAACAAACGGCGCAAACTGTCCATATTGATATTATCCCGATTCACAATGACGGTTACCGCCAATATCAGCACCAATACGCAAAGCAACAGGTATCTGAAAAAACGCAACGCAGCACGCGTGGAGTGAATCGCGCGTTCACTCAGTTGTTCACTTTGCGCCGAAGGTTCTACCGAATTGTGCGACCCTTCGTATTTACGGCTCATTGCGATTCCTTCTTTTTGGGTGTTTCATAGTACACTTTATAAAGATACAGTCCCTCCGCTACTGCGGTTTGCCCTGCGGCACTGCGATCCTTGGCTTCCAGAATCTTAGGGATATCCTCAAGTTGCAACCTGCCGCGGCTTACAAATATCAAAGTTCCCACTAATATGCGCACCATATGGTACAAAAATCCGTCACCGCAGACGTGAATCTCTATCAAACGGTCTTGTCTGGTCACGCGGCACCAATAAATTTCCCTGACGGTGTCTACAATCTTAGAGCCTTGCGCCATAAAGGAACGAAAGTCGTGACGGCCCACCAATTTATCAGCCGCCGCCTGCATTTTATCGGTATCCAGAAATCCCTTATAGTGCCAGGCAAATCCCTTTAAAAAGGGGTCGGGCGCCATACCGTCGTACAAACGGTAGACGTATTCCTTTGCCTTAGCGTCATAACGGGGATGAAAGTCAAGCGGCACTTCTTTGCAGTCCCAAACACTGATATCATCCGGCAGTATGGCATTCAGCCCGAGGGAAATGCGCTTACACTCCTTGTCGGTATCCGCGACAAACACCGCTTTGTAGCCCAAGGCGTGTACGCCACTGTCCGTCCGACTGCAACCCGTCACGTCGGGTCGAAAACCAAAAAAGGTTTCCAACGCGTCTTGCAGACATTGCTGTACCGACAGACCGTTTTTCTGTACCTGCCAACCCACAAAGGCGGCGCCGTTATATTTAAGTGTCAACAAAAATTTTCTCATATAATTCCTATATTCATCACAATAATAACAGCAAGTAACAATATCATCACCATAGCCGCCCAGAGATCTCTGAGAGCAAAGTGATAGACTTTATATTTGGTTCGTCCCTCTCCACCGTGATAACAACGGCATTCCATCGCATCCGCAAGTTCCTCGGCACGACGAAATGCGGAAATGAGCAGCGGCACCAGTATCGGAATCAGCGCCTTGGCACGACGAAAGATGTTGCCTGTTTCAAAGTCGGCACCGCGCGCTTTTTGCGCGTTCATAATTTTATCGGTTTCGTCAATCAACGTCGGAATAAACCGAAGCGCTATGGTCATCATCATCGCAAATTCGTGCACCGGCACCTTGATAAAGCGCAAGGGTGACATCAAACTCTCCATCGCCCCCGTCAGCATAATCGGTGAGGTGGTATAGGTCATAAAGGAAGTGCCCGTTACCAACAAAACGATGCGCACCGCCATAAACACGGCATTGCGAATTCCTTGATAAGAAAGCCAAGAAAGCCAAGTAATACTCGGAAACAACGGCTCACCGCCGCCATAGATCATCTGCAACGTGGCGGTAAACAAAATGATAAACAACAAAGGTTTGATGCTTTTGAGCACCGTTTTGACGGGTATGCGTGAAATGAGCACCACCGCTACCATAAACAAAGCGGCAGCGGCAAGACCGATCAAACGCTTGGTGACAAACAGCAGTACTACGTACGCCACCGTCAACAAAATTTTGGTACGGGGGTCAAGACGGTGCAAAATCGAATTACCGGGGAAAAACTGACCGATGGTAATGTCTTTAATCATTTCTCCCCACCCCCTTTGCAAGACAGGAGAGAATCTCCCGTTTGGCGCCCTCGATGGTATAGATATCGGTGCGCACGTCATACCCCTTCTCTTTCAAAGAGTAAAACACACGGGTGATCTGCGGCACGTCCAGTCCCATTGCCTCCAGCTCATCAGCGTGGGCAAATACCTCGCGGACGGGCGCGTGCATTTTGAGTCTGCCTTTATCCATCACAACAACGCTGTCTGCGTTTTGCGCAATGTCTTCCATGGAGTGCGACACGAGCAGTATCGTGCCGTGGGTCTGCTGATGATACTCGCGCAGTCTTGCCAAGATTTCATCCCGACCTTTTGGGTCAAGCCCTGCAGCAGGCTCATCAAGCACCAACACCTTCGGCTCAAGTGCCATCACACCTGCAATGGCAACTCTGCGCTTTTGGCCGCCCGAAAGTTCAAAGGGAGATTTTTCAAGATACTCCTCTTTCATACCGACAAAAGCAAGACTTTCTCTGACCCTGCGGTCAATCTCCGCCTCACTCAGTCCCATATTTTTGGGGCCGAAGGCAATGTCCTTATACACCGTTTCCTCAAACAGTTGGTATTCGGGATACTGAAACACCAGTCCCACTTTAAATCGCGCCGCAATGCGCTCGGCTTTGGCGCAATTCCAAAGGTCCACCCCATCAATGAGCACCTGCCCATCGGTTGGGCGCAGAATGGCATTGAGATGCGAAATCAGCGTACTTTTGCCGCTACCGGTATGCCCGATAATGCCGACGTAGTCGCCCTCGTTTATCTGCAAATTGATATCATCCAACGCCACCTTTTCAAACGGTGTGCCGACGGAATATTTATGCGTTAAATTCTTGGTTTCGATAATCACCGTATTTTCCTCCGAGCAGATCGGACAATACTTTGATGCAGTCCTCATCTGTCAGTACCGAAAGCGGTACTTTGATATCTTCAGCGCGCAATGAATACATCAGTTGCGCTGATTGCGGCACGTCAAGTGCCACGCTTTCCAAAAGCCCTATATTCTGAAACACCTGTTCGGGTGTATCGTCGAGCAATACTTTTCCTTCATTCATCACGACCACGCGGTCGGCTTGTACCGCTTCGTCCATATAATGTGTAATCAGCAGTACGGTAATGCCCTCTTCGCGATTGAGTCGCTTGAGTGCCGCCATAACCTCTTTGCGCCCTTTGGGGTCAAGCATTGCGGTCGGCTCATCCAAAATCAGCACCTTGGGGCGCATTGCAACAATACCTGCAATGGCAACCCTTTGTTTTTGACCGCCGGAGAGCAGATGCGGTGCGTGCGCGCGATACTCAAGCATATCCACAAGTTCCAGCGCCTGCGAAACACGCGTTTGCATTTCCTCATGGGGTACCCCCAGATTTTCCAGTGCAAAAGCTACGTCTTCCTCTACAACGGTCGCGATAATCTGATTGTCGGGATTTTGAAACACCATGCCGACGTTTTTGCGAAGCTCGAGCCACTTATCCTCATCCCTGGTATCAATCCCAAGTGCGCAGACACTGCCGCCACTTGGCAGCAACACGGCATTGAAGTGCTTGGCAAGTGTGCTTTTGCCGCTGCCGTTATGCCCAAGTACCGCCACAAAGGTGCCCTCCTCGATGTCTAAATCCACACCGTAAAGCACCTGCGGCTTTTCGGAAGAATAGGCAAACTCTAAATTTTTTGCTTGTAAAATACCCATTTATTTGCTCCATCTTGCAGTGGCACCTGCAGGAAAGTTAATGTCTTGATTTTCAACGGGCAGACCGATCTCATCTGCCACCACCTTGCCGCCAAACTCTTTAACGATGGTCTGATGCACCATATATGCCATAACCGATGCGCTCAGTCCCGTTGAATAGGAGTTGACCAAAAAGAACAGCGGATCGTCGGAAAGTACGCCTTTGCAAAGTTCGATCAGACCAAAAAGTTCTTCCTCGAGGTTCCACACCTCTCCGCCGGGACCTCTGCCATAAGAGGGCGGATCCATCACAATACCGTCATAACGGTTGCCGCGACGAATCTCGCGTTGCACAAATTTAATGCAATCATCCACGATATAGCGGATGGGACTGTCCCCCAGTCCGCACAGTACGGCATTTTCCTTAGCCCATGCCACCATACCCTTGGCGGCATCGACGTGCACCACCTGCGCGCCCGCTTTGGCACACGCCATCGTGGCACCGCCCGTATAGGCAAAAAGATTGAGCACTTTAATGGGGCGGTTTGCCGCTTTGATTTTGTCCGCCATAAAGTCCCAGTTGGTTGCCTGTTCGGGAAAAAGACCGGTATGTTTGAAGTTCATGGGTTTAACCTGAAAGGTCAAATCCCTGTAACGTACGCGCCAACTCTGCGGCAGGGTTTTAACGTCCCAATGACCGCCGCCGCTTTTGGAACGGCTGTAACGCGCGTGCGCCTTGCGCCAGGCGGGATGCTCTTTGGGTGTATGCCATATTGCCTGCGGATCGGGACGAATCAGAATATGACCCTTCCAGTCCTCGAGTTTTTCACCGTTTGTGGCATCCAGTAATTTATAATCCTGCCATTTATCTGCTACCCACATATATTTTCAAGCCTTTCAAAATGTCATTTGTCCTTTAAATGCGATCCCAAGGTGCTCATATGCTTTGGGGGTTGCCACGCGGCCGCGCGGCGTACGGGAGAGAAAACCGATCTGCAAAAGATACGGTTCATACACGTCCTCCAGTGTAATTGCTTCCTCACCGATGGTAGCGGCAAGGGTTTCAAGACCCACAGGGCCGCCTGCAAAATTCTCAATAATGGAATGAAGCATTCTGCGGTCAATATTGTCCAGTCCCAGTTCATCCACTTCCAGTGCTTTCAGCGCCAAATCTGCAATCTCAGCGGTGATAACACCATCTCCCTTAATCTGTGCAAAATCGCGCACACGTTTGAGCATACGGTTAACGATTCGAGGGGTGCCGCGAGAGCGTTTTGCAATTTCAATGGCACCGTGCGGATGAATGGGAATATCCAGTATTCTTGCACTGCGTTCAACGATTTCGGCAAGTTCGTCGGTGGTATAGAGTTCCAAACGAAGATTGACACCGAAACGATCTCTCATCGGAGAAGAAATCTGCCCTGCGCGCGTGGTGGCACCAATCAAGGTAAACTTCGGCAGGTCCAAACGAATGGAACGTGCCGAGGGGCCTTTGCCGAGCATAATATCCACCGCAAAGTCTTCCATTGCGGGATACAGCACCTCCTCAACCGCACGGCTGAGACGGTGAATTTCATCAATAAAAAGAACGTCACCGGGTTGCAAAGAGGTCACAATTGCGGCAAGGTCGCCCGGCTTTTCAATGGCAGGGCCGGAAGTAACGCGAAGTCCTACGTTCATTTCTTTGGCGATGATGCCTGCCAGTGTCGTTTTGCCAAGTCCGGGAGGACCGTAGAGCAAACAATGGTCAAGGCTCTCCCCTCTTTTTTTGGCGGCATCGATAAAGATGCCAAGGTTTTCCTTTGCCTTTTGCTGACCGATATAATCCTCAAGACGCATCGGGCGCAGACTTTCCTCACTCTGCGCTTCTCTTTCATCGAGTGTCGGCGCCAATACTCTGGGTTCATTTTCCAAAAATCCTGATTCAATCATTTACTTTCACCCCATCAGTTGTACCAGTGCGGCTTTAATTGCCTGTTCCACTGACTTATCCGTAATATCCACAGCAGCAACCGCACGTTTGGCTTCGTGCTGTGTGTAACCAAGTGCCATCAGCGCACTGATGACCTCGGCACTCTTTTCACCCACACCTGCACGGACAGGCTCTACGCTCTTGCCCTGCAACAAAGTAGGCATTTCTTTTTGAATCTTATCCTTGAGTTCCAATATCACGCGCTGAGCAAGTTTGGGACCCACACCGTTTGCACGGGTGATACTTGCCTGATCGCCACTGACCACACTGACAGCAAAACGCTCCGGTGTCAGTTCCGACAAAATGGACAACGCCATTTTAGGTCCTACACCGCTGACAGAGAGCAGCACTTTAAAGCAATCGCGCTCATCGGTATCAAAAAAGCCAAACAGTTCCATCGCATCTTCTCTGACATTGAGATGGGTAAACAGTACCACCCGATCCCCCACGTCAGGCAATCTTGACAGGCAGTTGCCCGTAATGTTGACCGCGTATCCTACACCGCCGCAATCAATCACCGCCATGCCTAAATCTTTTTCAAGCAATATTCCGTTGAGTGAATAAATCATTATTTTCCCTCCAAAAGTGAGTTGGTTGAATGCCCCAGACAAATCGCAAGCGCGAGTGCATCCGCCGCATCGTCAGGTCGCGGAATGGAACTCAGGCGCAGGAAACTCTGTGTCATCAACATCACCTGTTTTTTCTCTGCCTTGCCGTATCCGACCACCGACTGCTTGACCTGCAAAGGAGTGTATTCTTTAAAAGGCAAACCGTGTTGTTGGGCTTGTAACAAGATTACCCCTCTGGCATGTGCCACCTCAATACCGGTGGTAATATTGGTATTAAAAACAGTTTTTCAATGCTCATATAATCGGGGCGGTACTGCTCAATGAGCTCCCCCATATCCCGATAGATCATCTCCAAACGTTTGGCAAACGCAAGGTCGGCAGGAGTGGTGATGGCGCCGTAACCAAGCACGTCAAAACGATGGCCGTCATAGCGCACAACGCCATACCCAACCGTCGCATATCCCGGATCAATTCCAAGAATAACCATTCTCACGCCTCCACCATATAATAATACAGAATATATTATAACATAAGTATACTATAAAATAAAGTATTTTTTGTAAATTCAGCATCTCTTTTACTTCAAAAATCTTTGGATTTGTGAGGACTCCCAAAAATAAAATTCCCGAGGAAAAATCCTCGGGAATTTTTGTTAATTAAGTTTGAGCATTTCTTCGGCGGCTTTGAGAATACCGATGATGCCTGTTTCAAAGGTCAGTCCCCCTTGGAAGAAGACGTTATAAGGCTCACGCATCGGACCGTCTGCCGACAGTTCGATGGACGCCCCGCCCACAAACGAGCCTGCCGCCATAATAACGGGGTCGGTGTACCCCGGCATTGCCCAGGGCTCAGGGGTTACGTAACTATCCACGGGTGCCCCTGCCTGTATGCCTTTACAAAATGCAATCAGACCCTCGGGCGTACCGCAGGTGACAGTCTGAATGATGTCTCCGCGAAAACCGTCGCTCTTGGGATTGACCTGATAACCCATCAGTTCAAAAAGTGCCGAAGCAAAGATCGCAATTTTCTTGGCTTGCAGTACCACGTGGGGTGCCAAAAAGAAGCCTTGATAAAAGTCAATCAGCGTGTCAAGGGTGGCGCCGCTTTCTCTGCCCACACCGGGCATCGTGGTACGCTGAGCGCATTTTTCCACCGCCCACGCTTTACCTGCCAGATACCCACCGATTTTAGCAATGCCGCCACCGGGGTTTTTAATGAGAGAGCCTGCCATCAGGTCAACGCCATAGTAGGTCGAAGTCGGATC
>JAZROO010000032.1:0-12818 GCA_045648705.1 Eubacteriales bacterium
AAAGATAGTTTTTGCCAAACAGAATCGGTAAACCATACTCCGGCATAGGAGTTAAAACACCCGAGCCGTTTTTAACAAATGTTTTGAGAAAAAACGCAACAAGCTGAATTGCCACGTAGTTCATCATCAGAGTAAACAACGTTTCGTTGGTGTTCCAAAGAGCCTTGCAGACCGCAGGCAACAGTGCCCAGATGATACCTGCCAAAACTGATGCTGCCAACATTGCAATCATCAAAACAGGTGTAGGCATCTTGCCGCCGCAAAACATCATTACGGAAATGGTAGCAAGTCCACCGACCAGCACCTGACCTTCCGCACCGATATTCCAGAACTTCATTTTAAATGCAGGGGTAACTGCAAGGGATATACATAGCAAAATTGCCACATTCTGCGCCAGACTCCATATACGAAGTGAGGATCCAAAGGCGCCTGAAATCATAGAGGAATATACCTGCAAGGGATTTTTATTTGTCAAAAGCATAATGACGACCGCTGAAAAGAGCAATGCAAGAACAATTGCTACGGCACGAATTGCCAGACTCCAATACCACGGCATTGGCTCTCTTTTTACAATTCTTATCGGAAATTTTCCCACAGCTATCCCTCCTTACTGCTCTGTTTTGGTCATCAACAGACCGATTTCTTCTTTGGTGGTATTTCTACCATCCACTACACCGGTCACCTTACCGGAACCGATGACCATAATTCTGTCGCAAAGTTCAATCAATACGTCAAGGTCTTCGCCAACAAAGATGACTGCAACACCCTTGTTTTTCTGCTCATTGAGCAGGTTATAAATGGTATACGAGGAGTTAATGTCAAGTCCTCTGACGGGATAAGCCGCCATCAGCACCGTGGGTGCTGCGGCAATTTCACGTCCTACCAAAACTTTCTGAACGTTACCGCCCGACAGTCTTCTGACCGGAGTGGCGGCACTGGGGGTTACAACCTCTAAATCTTCAATAATGTGTTCCGCCAGATCTCTGGGGCCTTTTCTTTCCAAAAAGACCGACTTGCCTTTACGGTAGGAACGAAGCATCATATTGTCCACAATGTCCATATTGCCGACAAGACCCATACCAAGTCTGTCCTCCGGAACAAAGGAAAGACGAACGCCAAGTTCCCTGATCTGAAGCGGTGTTTTATTCAGCAAGTTTTCAATTTTGCCGTTTTTGGGATTATGATAGATAATCTCGCCTTGCTGAACTTGCTGCAGTCCTGCAATTGCCTCCAACAGTTCACGCTGACCTGAACCTGCAATACCTGCAATACCCAGTATCTCCCCTGCTTTAACAGAGAAAGAAACATTGTCCAACACGGTGACACCCTCGCGGTTTATGCAACTTAAGTTACCGATCACCAAACGTTCTTCATCATATTTCGGCTCGTCACGCTGAATGTTGAGTTCTACTTTGGCACCAACCATCATTTCCGTGAGTTCTGACTCGTTTGTTTTGGCGGTTTCCACCGTACCTACATATTCACCCTTGCGCAGTACCGCAACTTTATCGGAAAGCGAAAGCACTTCGTGAAGTTTGTGGGTGATGATAATAATGGTTTTACCGTCTTCACGCATTTTACGCAAAATGGCAAAGAGTTTTTGGGTTTCCTGCGGGGT
Source organism: Eubacteriales bacterium (assembly GCA_045648705.1). Lineage (GTDB taxonomy): Bacteria > Bacillota > Clostridia > Oscillospirales > QAKW01 > Firm-08. The sequence continues at coordinate 1,619 of JAZROO010000032.1, forward strand.
CAAAACCGCTGTAGGCTCGTCCAAAATCAGAATATCTGCACCGCGATACAACACCTTGATAATTTCAACCGTCTGCTTTTCGGAAACACTCATTTCGTGAATCTTTTTCATCGGGTCGATATCAAAACCGTATTTATCGCTGATTTCTTTGATTTTTTGCGCGGAAGCCTTAAGATTATATTTTTCTTTTTCCTCAAGACCGAGAATAATATTCTCCGTCGCGCTGAAAACGTCCACCAATTTAAAGTGTTGGTGAATCATACCGATTTTATATGCAAAGGCATCCTTGGGAGAGGCAATCACAACCTCTTTACCGTTTACAAGAATTTTGCCTTCATCGGGAAAATAAATCCCCGATATCATATTCATCAGCGTGGTTTTACCACTGCCGTTTTCACCTAAAATAGACAAAATTTCTCCGCCGTATGCCGAAAGAGAAACATTTTTATTGGCAACAACCTTGCCAAAGGTTTTGGTAAGGCCCACAAGTTCAATTGCAGGAATCATATACTCTATCCCTCCATAAACATTTTATCACTAAAAAAAGGACACATCGCGATGTATCTTTTTTTCAATCATAAAATCGTCCTATTTAAAAACGAGTTTAGGCGGGGCAATGTGTGCCCCGCCTATGAAACACTTAAGGAATCTTAGAATTTTTCGTTGAGCAGGTTAATACCGTCGATTCTTACGTCAAAGTAAGGAGCGCTACGGAATTCGGACTCATGGAAGAAACCGTCCTTAACAACTTCAGTGTCAGGAGTGTAAGCGGCGTCGGTGTCAACGTCAGCTTTGTAAGTTTCAAGAGCCTTGCCATCAACGGTGATAAAGCCTTCTTTAGCAGTATCAAATACGTTGAGTTTACCGTCGTTAAAATCTTTAACAGCGGCTTTGATAGCATCAACGGTGCCTTCAGCGGCAACATCCTGATTGATACCGGTCAGAACAACACTGCCTTCGGCAATGCCGCCGCACCAGTCAGCATCAATCTTTTCACCGTTTGCTACGCAACCGATGATGTAGTTGTAGTAAGGAGCCCAATCGATTCTGGAAGAAACGATAAAGGTCTCGGGACAAGCATCATAAGTGCTTCCGTTGTAGGAAACGTTGGGGATACCTGCAGCCTCACAAGCGGAGGGAGCACCCATAGAGTCAGCATGCTGGCTGATGAGTTTGCAATCTTTTGCAATCAAAGCTTCAGCAGCGTTCTTTTCTTCAGTAGCGTCATACCAGGAACCTGTGAACTGAACGTCCATGGTAACGGTGGGGCATACGCTCTTAGCGCCCAGATAGAAAGAGGTGTAACCGGAGATAACTTCAGCATAGGTGTAAGCACCTACGTAACCGATCTTAGCTTCTTCAGCGGTAAACTCGCCGGCTTCGATCATTTCGTTGAGCTTCATACCGGCAGCAATACCTGCCAGATATCTGCCCTGATAGATGGAGGCAAAAGCATTGTGATAGTTGTCAAGACCTTCGGTGTGTGCTTTGGTACCGGTTGCATGGCAGAACTCAACATCGGGGAACTCTTTGGCAGCTTTGATCATAAAATCTTCGTGACCGAAAGAGTTAGCGAAGATGATAGAGCAGCCTTGGTCAACCAAGTCTTTAGCTTCATTGTAGCACTCGTCACCCTCAGGAACCTGAGTCTTAACGATAACTTGCTCATCGCTGAGCCCTGCAACTTCTTGAATCTTATCAACAGCGTTTAAGAAGTTCAGGTCATAGGTGGATTTTTCATCGTGCAAGCAGATGAAACCGATTTTGAAATCTTCGGGGAGTTCGTAATCAGCCTTAAGTTCTACTACATCGATGGGTTCTGCACTCATACCGGTAACGTCTCCGCCCTCATTTGCTGTACAAGCAGCAAGAGTGAAGATCATCATGGCAATCAGCAGCAAGGAAATCAGCTTTTTCATTTTGATATGTCCTCCTAAAATTTTTTTATATGTAAAATAAATTTACATCAACGTTGAATTGATATTTTGCAGGCTTGTCCTCACAAAATATCTCAGTCACGGAAGGTGATGCTGTCATCGGTCATAGAATCAATAATTGCCAGACTCTCTACCCGATACCCTTCTTTACGAAGTTCATCACCGCCGCCTTGGAAACCTTTTTCAATGGCTGTGGAAATACCAACTACTTCGGCACCGGCTTGCATTACAATGTCAATCAGTCCGCGCAATGCATTGCCTCTTGCCAAAAAGTCATCAACAATCAGCACCTTATCGTTTTCATTTAAAAATTCTTTGGCAATTACTGCCATATACTGATTTTGATGGGTATAAGAATAGACCATCGAAGTGTATACATCACCTGCAATGTTGGTCGATTGATGCTTTTTGGCAAAAACCGCAGGCACATGCATTTGGGCAGCCGCCGCCAGAGCGATGGCAATACCCGACGCTTCAATGGTCACAATTTTAGTTATGGAAGTATCTTTAAACAGGCGAGCGATCTCCTCACCAACAGACATCAAAAAATCAGCATCCAATTGATGATTGAGAAAACTACTTACTTTTACAATATTACCGGGATAAACCGCACCATCAGTAAGAATTTTTTGCTCCAATGCCTTCATACTGTCCCTCCTGTTTAAAGTGTTTCAGTTCCAAAATATGATTTAAAATTACAAAAATATTGTAACATAATCACAAATAATTTGTCAACAGTAAACAAATAGATATTTACAAAATAATACTGCTATATAAGGTCGGCAATAATGCTGTTGGAAAGGATAAAACCGCGTTCATTCAGCACAAAATTTTCGTTTTTGATTTCTCCAAGTCCCATTTGCACAAAACGCGCCACTTTTTGCTCATCCAAAAGCGCTATCGGAGCACCACCGTCGGTACGCAGACCAAGCATAATGGTTTCCTCACCGATGTCTTGGGCGGAAAGTTCCACACACTCATCAAAGGAAATTTCATTTTTGGCAATAAAAGCAGATACGTCTTCTTTAAAACTATAACGCTTATTGCCTATCTTGCTATGCGCCGCGGCGCCCAGACCAATGTAGTCCTCCCCTGTCCAATAGCCGCTGTTATGTACCGCTCTGAAGCCCTGTTTACAGAAATTGGAGATTTCATAATGAGTAAATCCTGCTTTGGCGGTTATAGAGCATAAAAGTTCATACATTTCCATCTGTTCTTCTTCACTCGGAAACGGCAGAGAGTTCTGCTCGGAAAACAGCTTGGTGCCCTCCTCCAGTTGCAAATTGTAGCAAGACAGATGGGTAATACCGCATCCAAGCAAAGTCTGCAAACTGCGCTGAAAACTTTCGGGAGTTTGATGAGGCAGTCCATATATCAGGTCCGCTCCGATATTGGAAAAACCGCATTTTTGGGCAAGTTCGATTGCCGCAAGTGCCCTCTGCGACCGATGCAATCTGCCGATGGCGGCAAGTTCACGGTCATCAAGGCTTTGCACACCGAAAGAAAGACGACCGACTCCCCCGCTTTTCAGCACCTGCAGCAATGCCTCATTTGTGCTTTCGGGATTGCACTCCACCGTAAATTCTTTCAGTGCAGAGCAATCTACGTATCGGTGAATGGCCCCCAACAACTTTTTCCACAAATCAAGGGGCAATGCACTGGGGGTACCGCCACCGATATAAACGGTCTTTACTTCTTTTCCCTGAACAAGCTTATCAAGAGCTTTGATGATTTGCTCGATATAGTTACTTTGGGTTTCTTTTGCATAATCTCCCGAACAAAAAGCGCAGTATTTGCACTTTTGCTTACAAAACGGAAGATGAATATACAGCATCATGAATCGAGTTTAAGTACCGCCATAAATGCTTCCTGCGGCACTTCTACGCTACCGAGCTGACGCATACGCTTTTTACCCTCTTTTTGCTTTTCAAGCAACTTTTTCTTACGGGTAATGTCACCGCCGTAGCATTTGGCAAGAACGTCTTTACGAAGTGCCTTAACCGTTTCTCTGGCAATGATCTTAGAGCCGACTGCCGCTTGAATGGGAATTTCGAACATCTGTCTGGGGATATGCTCCTTAAGTTTTTCCGCCATTTTACGACCGCGACTGTACGCATTGTCGGTAAACACGATAAAGGAAAGCGCATCCACCACTTCGCCGTTGAGCAAAATATCAAGTTTGACCAGTTTGCTGGGACGGTAGTCTGCAAGTTCGTAGTCAAAAGAGGCATACCCTCTTGTTCGCGATTTGAGCGCATCAAAGAAATCGTAAATAATTTCGTTGAGCGGCAACTCATAGTGAATGGTCACTCTGTCCGCATCCAGATAGCTCATATTGATATAAACACCGCGCCGTTGCTGACACAGTTCCATAATCGTGCCCACATATTCCTCCGGCGCAATAATATCTGCTTTTACAAACGGCTCACTTGCCTCAACGATTTTGGCAGGGTCGGGATAATTGGTGGGATTGTCCACCTCAAGTTCCTGTCCGTCAGATAGTTTTACTTTATAGATAACCGACGGGGCTGTGGTAATAATATCAATCAAAAATTCACGTTCAATACGTTCTTGGATAATCTCCATATGAAGCAGACCCAAAAATCCGCATCTAAAGCCAAAGCCGAGTGCGCCTGAGGTTTCAGGCTCATACAGCAAAGCCGCATCGTTGAGTTCGAGTTTGGCAAGTGCTTCCTTTAAATCCTCATACTTAGCGCCGTCAGCAGGATAGATACCGCAAAATACCATCGGGTTTGCCTTTTTGTATCCTGCAAGTGCACTTTGCGTGGGACGATTGTGCAAGGTAACGGTATCACCAACGCGTGTTTCGGAAATGGATTTGATACTGGCGGTAAAATAGCCAACCTCACCTGCAGAAAGTGTTTTGGTCTTTTCCCCACCGAAAACACGCAGATAGCCGACTTCTACGACATCAAACACCGCACCCGTTGCCATCAGACGCACCTGATCCCCAACGGAAAGCTGACCGTCCATCACGCGCACGTATACGATAACGCCTTTATAACTGTCATAAACACTGTCGAAAATGAGCGCTTTCAGCGGTGCTTCCGTATCTCCTTGCGGAGCAGGAATCTTTTCAATCACCGCTTCCAGAATATCGTGAATATTCTCACCTGTTTTGGCGGATACGCGCGGCGCATCTTCTGCAGGGATACCGATGATATCTTCAATTTCATGAATCACGCGCTCGGGATTGGCGCTGGGCAGGTCAATTTTATTGACTACGGGTACAATCTCCAAATCGTGTTCCAGTGCAAGATATGTATTGGCAAGGGTCTGTGCTTCAATACCCTGTGAAGCGTCCACTACCAACACCGCGCCCTCGCAAGACGCAAGAGAACGAGACACCTCGTAGTTAAAGTCGACGTGTCCGGGTGTGTCTATCAGATTGAGGGCATACTGCTCCCCGTTGTCCGCCACGTAGTCCATACGCACCGCACGGGATTTGATGGTAATACCTCTCTCTTTTTCAAGATCCATATTGTCCAGCATCTGTTCACTGACGTCACGACTGTCCACCGCGTTGCACTCTTGCAGTAAGCGGTCTGCGATGGTAGATTTTCCGTGGTCAATATGTGCCACAATAGAAAAATTTCGAATATGTTGTTGATCCGGCACTTCAAAATCTCCTCAAAGTAAATTTTTCATTCAAAATAGTTATATAGAAATGATCTCGGTCGCCTTCGATGGAAGCCAAAGTATTCGCATCAAAATAGCCACCGACTTTTTTGCACCCGTCATCCGCCGCCGCCAGTCCCCAAAAGACTGCCACGGCAAACACCGCAAGCAAAAAAGCAATCAAAATCGCTCTTAATATTTTCACACTTTTCACCCACCATTTATTGTGAGCAAAAGTGCTTTATTTATTATACGGACTGCTCTTGTTGGTCGGTATTTTCAGGTGCACGAAAGGTTGCCAAAGCGTGATAAATCACCAAAGTCGTGCCCCACATTACCGCGTCACTGATCGCAGAAACAACGCTTGTCAGATCTGCCGCTCCCATCCAAATCAGTCCAAACAATTTGCCAATACCCGACAATGCGCCAAAGGTACCGAAAACAAGCAGACTCCACGCCAATTTCCCCGTCTTTTCCTCAAAGCCCATACAAGCTTTTGTGAGAGCAAGGATCATCAATATCATAGCGCAAACCGCCACCATATCGATCACGTTTTCCGATGCTTTGATTTCCTTGAAAGTGTCAAAAAACATCTGAATGGCACGAGCGCAGGGATAGCCGAGTGCGCCAAGCGCCATATATTTCATCACAGGCAATTCTCTGCCTTTGGCATAAAAATAAAGCAAAATAAAATACGAAGCCGCTGCCAACAAAAGAAGGCAAAGCCAATTGCTATCAAAACAAAGTACGGCAGCATACACTGCCAGAACAAAAGCATTGATCAGACTTGTCCACGCCACAGCGGAAGAGCAAAGAAACTTGCCGCTGCCTTTATTTTGATTTTGTTTACCAAAGCAAACAAACAAAGAAAGTACCACAAAAATACCAAATAAAACATAAAGAGCATTTGCAAGAATGTTTTGAAAGAGTGTGGTTCCGATAAAAAAACCGTCTTTTCCGATTGCAAAAATATACTGCAGCACACGGACTGCCAAAAATGCCGCCGCTGTGCCCCACATCATTTTTTCTGCGCTTTTGATATTCATATAACTCCTCCGATATATAAAAACCTTTTTTACAAAGGAAAGCATTAAAAAATAAAAGCGCAGCAATACACAATACCGCTGCGCTTTTAAGGAAATGTAATCCTAATTACTCTTCTACGATTGCTCCTACCGGACACGCATCAGCGCATGCGCCGCATTCCAAGCAGGTATCAGCATTGATTTCGAACTTCTCACCGGCATCGGCGATAGCTTCAACAGGGCACTGATCTGCACAAGAACCGCAAGCAATGCATTCGTCTGTAATCTTGTATGCCATAATTGTTGCACCTCCTTTTATGATGGTATTATCATAACACAGCAATTTTAGCTTTTCAAGTACTTTATTAAAATGTTCAATTTTTTTTCGTATTTTTCGCAGGAGCGGGCTGATTTTTATCCTTTTTTGCCGAAGATCGAATCACGGAAACATCATCTACGGAAAACATTCTGAAGGAAATGTCCTCTCCTCTGGTAAATTTAACCTTAAGTTGTCTGCCCAATACGTTGGCATCAACAACGCAGCCCTCACCCTCTGCGGTTTTGACAATACTGCCCACGGGAGGAGTTTCCTTCCAATAGGCTTCATAGGTGCTCTGCTCATAGCCAAGACAGCACATCAGTCTGCCGCAAGGACCCGAAATCTTAAGCGGATTGGGAGAAAGGCCTTGTTCTTTAGCCATCTTAATATTTACAGGATGGAAATCCCCCAAAAAGCCGTGACAGCAAAACTCTCTGCCGCAGATACCAAGACCGCCCAATATTTTACTTTCATCGCGCACACCGATCTGACGCAGTTCAATACGCGTTTTAAACACACCTGCAAGTTCCTTGACCAAATCTCTGAAGTCGACTCTGCCCTCTGCCGTAAAGTAAAAGATGATTTTACTGCGGTCAAAGGTATATTCCACGTCAACCAGCGCCATTTCAAGTTGTTGACGGCGAATTCGTTCCTGACAAAGAGAAAATGCCTTTTTCTCTTTCTGACGGTTTTCTGCAACACATTGCTTATCCTCTGCACTTGCAGGGCGGATAACGGGTTTGAGCGGAGCGTTGACCTCACTGTCCTCCACCTCACGATTGCTGATAACAACGGTACCGCACTCCACTCCTCTGGAAGTTTCCACGATACATTGGTCCCCGTTTTTAAATATATATTCAGCCGGATCAAAGTAATATACTTTTCCTGCTTCTTTAAAGCGTACGCCTACGATGGTTTTCAAATCAATTCCTCCTTCACCAAAGTAACAAGTCGCATCTCAATCAACGTTATATTGATCGCCTGCGTAACATAATCGGCCAGTTGCCCGATCTGTTCGATCGCACTCGGGATACCCCCGGTGTGCATACGGGCATAAACATTGCCGTTTTGCGCAATGCTTTCGGAAAAAATAAGTTCCGAAGTCGCGCTTGTGGTTTTATAAACCAAAATATCTCGCAAATACAGGCACAGCATTTTCAAAAATGCCGCAAACGCCTTTTTGTCAGCCGCCAAACGATGACTCATTGCCGCCAAATCATAAGCGGTACCGACCAAAAGGGTTTTACAAAAGGTTTCACACAGCCCGGTTTGTTTTGCAAGAGTGTCCTCTTGCAGTAACATAAGTGCTTGTCCCGGATTGCCGCCGGCAACGCGCAGTGCCGTTTGCAAAGTTTGCTCAGGGGCTGAAACCTGATCTGCAAGCCACGCCTTTGTCACCTCTTCGTCGGGATACTGAAGCGCCAGACGAATCACGCGGGAAAGCACGGTTGCAAGTAAACTGCTCTCATCACTGCAAAGCAATATAAATACTACAAATTCAGGCGGCTCTTCCAAAATCTTCAAAAAAGCATCCTGCGCCGCAGGGGTCAACAAATGCGCATCATGCAAAATGTAAACCTTCTTACCGGATTCATTGGGATACACCAATGCATCTTTACGAAGTTTTCGTATCTGGTCGACAGAATATGAACCGTTTTTGTTAACACCGTGCAGTTCTATCAGATCGGGGTGCACCCCAAGACTTAGTTTGTTACAAGCCGCACAGCTGCCGCAACCGCCGCTTTGGCACAAAAACATTCGACTCATTATGGTCGCAAGTGTTTTTTTGCCGCTACCGACCGCGCCCGACAACAAATAAGCATGGGCAATCCGTTGCTCGTTGACCGCTGTTTTCAGTTGTAAAAGCAAACGCTCATTTCCAAGCAACGTTTTCTGCCTCTTTTCTACTCGTAAATTCTTTCAATATGGTCTGCAACAAACAGGGGCGAAATCGGAATGGTTACCTCATCCCCGACGTTACAGTCTATATCGGTTACATCCAGCATCATATGCGTTAAAGCCACTCTGCCGAGTACAGCCGCGCTTTTACCGTTTACAACAACGCGCATACGGTTATCTCTGCGCAGTGCCATTTTCATAATTTTTATAGCATATCGGGCAAAATCGCGCAGACGGAAAGCATCGTAATCTTTCGCTAACTGCACACCGTCCGCCGTACCTACGGCAACGACTGCCACCTTAGTGTCCCGTTTGGTGCGGTACACTTTGCCGTATCCGATATTCTGCCCCTTGGGCACAAATCGAATATCAACCACAGGGCTTACAAACTGCCCTACCCGTTTGAGCGGCAGTGAAAACGAAACAGGTAATCTACCGCACAGCGCAGAGCCGACACGTACTGCATCCAGATGAAATTTCTTATCTCTCAGCAATGCCGAGGAATTGGCAATGTGGCACAACGGAATTTGCGCTCCGTTTTGCTTTAACTTTTCTACTGTTTTTAAAAACAACTGCAGTTGCTCGTCTGCAAAATTATCTTTATAGAGAAATGCGGCGCCAAGGTGCGAAAATATACCCTCGACCTTGATTGCTTCGTTTTGACATACGGCAAGCATTTCCTCAATATTATCAGGAGCAAAGCCGAATCTGCCAAAGCCCGTATCCACTGCAAGATGCACCCTTGCCGTTTTGCCGAGTTCTGCGGCAAGTTTGGCGGCAAGATTGGCTTGTTCTAAGGAATCTACTGCAAAAACGTATCCCTTTTCCAGCATTGTTTTGAGCTGAGCGGCACCGTGATAGCAGGTAAGAATCCAAAACGTACTGTCACTTTTCAGTGCCAGTGCTTCCTCTAAACGAGAAAACGAAAAGGTTTCCACACCCGCTTTTTCCAGTGCATCAAGCACCGCCGCGGCACCAAGTCCGTATGCATTTGCTTTGAGCATTGGCACACAAAGGGCTTCTGTACTCTCAGCTACCGCTTTATAGTTGGCAACTACATCCTCAATTTTTATCTTATAACAAGTCATCTAAGATCACTTCTTTTTATTTTTTAGTTTGAATAAAATGTGGTTAAGTTTTCTGTATGCTTTCTGCCCTTTTTCTGCAAGGAACATCATAAAGGGGTGCCACACCAGATTGAGTTCACCGCAAAACTCGGTAAATTCACCATTGAAGTCCTTTTTGAAACGGTAAAGACCGTACAAAGGATTGTCCTCACTCAAGTCGCCCGACACACCTCTGAAATCATAAACGTCACTTCCGCGCTCCACCGCCCATTTTATCATGGAGTACTGCAACAGATAATTGGGGTTTAAGTTGCGGTCACGATTGGAAGAAGCGCCGTACAGGTACCACACCTTGTTGCCGTATCCAATGGCAAGCGTTCCTGCAATTGCTTCCCCGTCGGGATTATACGCCATATAAAGACGGGCGCTTTCTCCGAGTGCATCCATCAACCGTTTGAAATATGCTTCGGTACGAATCACAAAATTATCTCTGACGCCCGTTTCCAGCATCAGTTCATAAAAGGTATGCAGTGCCGAGGGAAGTTCCTCGGTAGGAACGATTTTAATTTCCACACCCTTACGCTCGGCAAGACGAACTTTGCGACGATGCCCCTGTGTAAAAGACATCAGCAGTTCCTCTTCGTTTCTGCCGTCAAGATACAAACGGAAAACATAGCGAGGTTGAATCCCCTCAAAGTTTTTGGTATCTTTGGGCAAACGGCAACCAAGCTCACGCATAATCTCTAAATACTCTTCGTCACTGCTCAAAACGTCACTGTCCATCTTCAGTGCATAGCCGTTATATTTTTTGGCAAGTTGCTTTGCACCGTCAAGCAGAGCGGAAAGGACCGCTTTGTCGTGCACGTCACAAACAGGTCCGCGCGGAGCATACAATACCGAGGTCGGCAAAAACGGCATCTTACGAATCAGCACACTCATAATACCGTTAATTTTTCCCTCAGCATCTCGGGAGATCAGACCCTCAAAGGTCCATTCCGTCTTGAGTTTTCCCCAGCCGACGCTCTGCGCAAAATGCCCTTTGGGGCAACGTTTGTTAAATTCTTCATATTCCGCGACAGCCGCCGCGTTATTTAAATCCAGAAGTTCCAAATTTATACACTCCTAAAAAATAATCATACAAAAATATTATACATTTTTTCGTCTTGCTTGTCCACCCTTTTTTAATTTTGATAAAAAATATATAATTATTTTTCAAAATATATTTCTTTTTGCGAAAGAATAGTGTATAATGAATATCAGTAAACAAAGGAGGTTAGTACAATGATTACAAAAGACGCCATTATCGGTGACGTA
>JAZROO010000033.1:0-9604 GCA_045648705.1 Eubacteriales bacterium
ATGCAGATTGCAACGCATATTCCACCTGCTATGAGCAAACTTGTAGAAATTTGCTTTTTAGATTTTCTCAGTGCAAAGCCAGCAATCAGCAAAGCAAGACCAACCGCAATACTGACAACAGGTAAATATGCAATCAGCAGGAATAGTATCTCCATACAATCACACTTCTTTCCAGAATTCAAGTTTTATATATTGATTCTAGCATAATTCCATGTCCAATGAAAGTAGGTATTGTTTAATTTTCCATTAATAATTCCAACGAGTTTACAAGCTGCTGGCCCTTTGCTGTAGGCTATGCCGCCCAGCAAAACACCCTCCGGGCAGAAAAATGTCCGGAGGGATTTTCTTAGTAATTAATCTTCTTGATTTCCTCGGCGTAGTACTGCACCAATTCGAATTTGGTGCCGGGCATCAGGCGATGGTCGGGGCAAGGAATAAATCCGCCAAGGTCTGCCAGTTTTTGCATACGCTCAAGTTCTGCATCAACTGCCGCTTTGTCCTCGCGCAAAACGATCTTGTTCATGCCGCCCACACCGCGCATTTCTTTGCCGAATTTTTCTCTGGCGGCGGCAAATTGGTCGCCCCAGGTGCCGACTTCAATGGGGAACATGGTGTTGACCCCGTTTTCAAACCACGTGGGAAGCAGTTTTTCGGTGACACCGTCACAGTCAAGCGAAATGATTTCAATACCGTAACTTTTGCACAAATCGGTCATTCTCTTATAGTGCTTACCGCAAAGTTCATCAAACATATCAGGCGCAATCAGTGGACCGTTTTTAAAGCAGATGTCCTCCCAGAAGTGCGCGAAATCAAATTTCGCACCCGTTTCCAGCACCGCCTTAGCGCAGGCATACTGCATATCGGCATAGGCATTGATAATATCGGCAAAAAGTTCCTCATCCTCGTCATACATCAGATAGCTCATACCAAGTACTGAGGTCATATTACGAATCTCACCCAGCGCACTGCCAAGATACAGTCCTTTCGGAATATCCTGCGCTCTGGTCTCATTAAAGTTTTTAAAATATTCAACATCCACGCGTTCGGGACTAAACTTCATTTTCGGAAGATAAAGCTCCTCAAACGCCTTGCGGTCTTTGAGTTGATAGTCGTCCTCCGAGGGAATGGACTCCAGCCCCGGTTTGAGGCGTTCGATCAGCCCCCAGGAGTTTTGCATTCGTTGGGTTCCGTCCGGCAAAACCTCAAGCACCTTTTTCTCAAAGCGCGGAAACAGAACGTTTTTACATCCAACAATGTTGTGCCAATTGAAATCCCAACCGATGATTTTGTCAATTTCACGATCGGCGTCGTTACTGTCTCCCCAACCGTCTGCCAGCTCCCGAGCAATATGCCCCTGCTCTGCCCATTCCTGCAACAACTCTCTCCAATATCCAAAATGCACCGCCGGCATACGATCAGCCTCGCGGTAGTTTAAAATGTTCATTACTCTTTCACGAGTCGTCATACAACATTCCCCCTTTAATTCTCATTATACCGCGTTTTTTAGAAAACACAATAGACGTTATCGCTTTTTAATAGTACAAAATTGCTGTTGCAATCATGTTGGCGCGGAGTTATAATAAAAGAGAGGTGAATGCAAATGTTAGAGTACCGAAATGATATAAAAGAAACTTCCTATAGTCGTAACATCATGCCGGACAGTTTTTCAAAATCCTTTCCGTTTTATCCCGAAACCGTCGGCTACTTTGATGCATCAGATAAATACTATGCCAAGCGCAGCGGTCTGAAAAACTATTTACTGTTTATTACGGTAGAAGGCAAAGGCGAGTTGAGCCAGAACGGGCAAAGCTGTTTTTTGACGCCGGGCAGCGCCCTGCTGATTGACTGCAATCCTTACCAAGAGTATCGCACCGTCAAGGGCGAGGGTTGGAAGTTTTTCTTTTTGCATTTTTCCGCCGCTCAGATGGACGGCTATCAATCGCTGCTCCTTAAAAAGCTGACGCCGATTACGCTACGCAGTCCTGATACGGCTTGTCGCCTGATTGGCAAAATTTACAAGCAACCCCTTGTTCCCTCTGCCCAAAACGCCGCCGCGCAAAGCAATCTTATTTCTGCTTTGCTTTTTGAGCTAACAAACTCTCTTGATACCTCCGACAAAATCAAAAGGCAGCGTGACGAAATCACCCGACTTGCCGACTTTATTCGCGCCAACAGCGAAAAGGATTTGCATCTGGAGGATTTTATGCAGCTGACCCATCTTTCAAAGCACCATTTAATTCGCACGTTTGAGGGGCAAACGGGGCTCTCCCCTTACAAATATTTGCACTTTTGCCGCATTGAAAAAGCGCTCTCACTTTTGCCCGATACGCAAAAGAGCATTGCCCAGATTGCCTTTGAGGTGGGATACAACGACCCCGTCGTGTTCATCCGCCACTTTAAATTTTTCCACAAAATGCCGCCCGGTCAATATCGCGGCACCTATATTTTATTGCCGTAAAAAAGGGTTTGCTCCGTTTGGAGCAAACCCTTTTGTTTATTTTTTGTATTGATCAAGGTTAAACTTTTCACCGCAGCCGTAGTTTTCATAGACATAATCAATGTCCTTATCCCCTCTGCCCGACAGGCAAACGAGAATCGAGCCGCTTTTGTGCTCCTTGGCATAGCGAATGGCATAGGCAAGTGCATGTGCACTTTCAATGGCAGGGATGATGCCCTCGTAGCGCGAAAGCAAGAAAAAGGCTTCCATGGCTTCCTCGTCGGACACGGTTTCGTAGTGCACACGACCTTGATCTCTGAGGTAGGCGTGTTCGGGGCCGACACCGGGGTAATCCAGTCCGCTTGCGATGGAATAAACGGGCAAAGGCTCACCGTTTTCATCTTGGAGGACATAACTGTCAAACCCGTGCAGTCTGCCTTTGGTGCCGAATTTCATCGTTGCGGCATGGTCGCCGACATTTTCACCGCGGCCAAGCGGCTCAACACCGTAAATCTCCACAGGGTCGGCAAGAAACGGGGTAAACATTCCAAGAGAGTTGGAGCCGCCGCCGACACAGGCGCAAACGGCATCGGGCATAATGCCCGTCATTTGCAGAAACTGCTCTCTTGCCTCAATGCCGATGACCGACTGAAAGTCGCGCACCATCTTGGGAAACGGATGGGGGCCAAGGCAAGAACCGATGCAATAGATGGCATCGTGATATTCGTTGATATAGGCATCAAATGCGGCATCCACTGCTTCTTTGAGGGTCTTAAGACCCTTGGTAACCGGCACAACGTTGGCGCCCAACATCTTCATACGAATCACGTTGGGGTGTTGCTTGGCAATGTCCACTTCGCCCATATAAATGTCGCACTCTAAATTAAAGTAGGCGGCGGCGGTGGCAAGTGCCACACCGTGCTGACCTGCGCCCGTTTCGGCAATCAGCTTTTTCTTGCCCATATATTTGGCAAGCAGACCCTCACCCATACAGTGATTGAGCTTGTGAGCGCCCGTGTGATTGAGGTCCTCGCGCTTGAGGTAAATCTGGCAGTTGCCAAACAGACTCGACAGACGTTCGCAGTGGTACACCGGTGTCGGTCTGCCTTGAAACTCTTTGCGGATACGGCGCAGTTCGTTGATAAATTGAGCGCTGTGACAAATGGCTTCATAAGCGTTGTTTGCTTCCTCAAAGGCAGGCTTTAACTCCTCGGACAAATAGGCGCCGCCGTATTCACCGAAATACCCGTCTTCCGAGGGAAATTCTTTCAAATAATTGTCAAACTCTTTATAAGGATTCATTGTTCTTCCTCCCAAAAATAAAAGCCCAAGTATCGCTTGATACTTGGGACGAAATTACAAATTTCGCGGTGCCACCCAAATTGGTAAAACCCACTTAACCGCATACAAACATATGCGCGCTGCTGTAACGGTCAGCCTCCGTCGACGCCTACTGTGAGTTTTCGGGTCGCCCTCCAAAGTCCATTCACTGCTCCCTGACTGCGATTTTGCACCAAACAATCGCTCTCTGAAAGTCTGCAAGAACTGCTACTTCTCTTTTTCTACGGTTTACAAAAATTTTAGCACGAAAAGTGCCCCTTGTCAACACAAAATTTGCGCTTTGCTGTTGAAAAAGCCCGTCATTTCAAATATAATATAGATAACTCTTTTCTAAAGAAAGGCAAAGCCAATGAAGATAGCGGATATGCACACCCACTCTCGTCAATCGCACGACTCGCAGTGTAAAATCGAAGATATGTACCGCGCGCAAATTGCCCGTGGCACAGAGATTTTTGCAGTCACCAATCACGTTGACGTTTCCTATGTTGACCAATGGGATATTTTCTCGGGCATTCCTGCCGCACGGGCGGAAATTGACGAAATTTCTTTGCCCGACGGGCATAAGATTTTATTCGGCATTGAAATCAGCGAGAGCTTTTGGAACGAGCCTGTTGCCCAAAAAGCGCTGACGCTTCTGCCCTATGACGTGATTATCGGCTCGGTGCACTCGGTGCGCCTTAAGGGGTATGACACGGCGTATTCCTGGATGGATTTTTCCGTTTTACCGCAACAAACCATCCGTGCCTTTCTTGACGCGTATTTTGATGACGTTTTAACCCTGCTTGATACCACAGATTTTGACATTTTGGCGCACCTGACCTGTCCGCTACGCTACATAAACGGGAAATACGGCAAAAATATCTCCCTTGCCCCCTATCAAGCCAAAATCGAAAAGATTTTGAAAAGGGTAATCGGGCGCGGTGTCGCGCTGGAGGTTAACTCCTCGTCGCTTTCCCTGCTGGGTGTGCCGATGCCCGATCGCAGTATTTTGCAGCAATATTACGATATGGGCGGCAAACTGATCACCCTGGGCAGTGATGCGCATAGCCACGAGAATGCCTCGTTTGCTTTTGAGGACATAATTGCCATGCTCAAGGATATTGGGTTTGACAGTATTTATTATTACGAAAACCGAAAACCAACTGCACTTCCCATATAAAAACAAACGCGGAGTTTAAGTAAAACTCCGCGTTTGTTTATTTATTTTACGTAGGTGTTATAAAACTGCATCATAATGGTGGCAACTTCGGCACGGGTGGCATTGCCTTTGGGGCGGAAACGATAGCCACTGCCAGCCTTTTCACCGCCGACGATACCGCCTGTCTGACAAGCGGTGACCGCTTTCTTTGCATAAGAGGAAATCTCTTTTGCATCGATGAAGGTGACTGCCTTGTTGATCTTTTTGAGTTTAATGTTTGCAAAGTCGCAGTATCTGACCATCATAGTGCAGATCTGCTCACGATTGATGTTGTTATCAGGACCGAAGGTCGTGGCAGTCAGACCGCTGACAATGCCGTTTTTGTTTGCCCAGGCAACGTAGCCGGAGTAGTAAGCACTCTTCTTAACGTCGGTAAACTTGGTAGTTGCCTTGGTGGATTTAACACCGTGCAATCTGCCCAGCACCGTTACAAACATTGCTCTGGTCATATTTTCCTTGGGACCAAAGGTAGTTGCATTCAGACCGCTAAAGAGACCTTGGTTATAAACAAAGTCGATAGCACCGTTTTTAACGTACCAATCGCTCTTTTTAAGATCTTTGAAAACGGTTACAACGTTTTTGCCTGTTTTGGCAATTGCCTTACTGTTAAGCAGAGTTCCGCACTTGGTGCAGCGGCATTCCTGTTTGCCGTCGGCAGTGGCAGTGGGTTGTTTTACCGTGGTCCACTTGCCTTTGTCGTGCCCCTCTTTTTTAAGAGTGGTGGTTTCCAGTGTGGCGCCGCAATGGATACATTCTTTGTGCGCCTCACCTGCTTTGGTACAGGTGGGGTTTTTATCGGTCACCCAATCCCCTGCGGTGTGTTTATTCGTGGCAGGGATGGGCAAGGTATGCGCATCACCGCAATTTGTGCAGGTGCTGGCGCGCGTTCCCGCTTTGGAACAGGTGGGAAATTCGGTGATGATCCAATCACCGTAGCGGTGGGTGGACAGCGCAAAAGTAGCGCTGACTTCTCTGCCCGCCTTATCCGTTGCCGTCAGGGTGAAGGAAACCGGCGTTTCTGACAGGTTTTCAAGATGAATGGCGGCAGGGTCTTCCACCGGCTCTCCATTCAGTAAAACCTGATCAAGATATTGGTCGGTGACCGCAATATCAAGCGTACCGCTGCAATAGGAGCCGCCGTCGGTCACACCGGTGATGGTCGGAACATCGGTATCGCTGTAATCGCCGTTGAACAGTTCCACATAAAGCCCCGCATGGTCGGACAAATGCCCGATTTCATCCACGCCGTTATGAACATAATACTGATTAACAACGTAGTTCTTGCTAACCATTACGTAGTCGATGGCGGTGCCGTATTTTTCATCGTGGTTTACTCCGCCGACCGAGCAGGTGGAAATCGAGTTATGATTGGTAGT
Organism: Eubacteriales bacterium; assembly: GCA_045648705.1. Classification (GTDB taxonomy): domain Bacteria; phylum Bacillota; class Clostridia; order Oscillospirales; family QAKW01; genus Firm-08. The sequence goes on from JAZROO010000033.1 coordinate 6,353, forward strand.
GGCATATTTGGTGTCAACCACCAAACCGCTATTGATATATGCTTGATAGGGCTCGGAGTTTTCCGCCATATTGTGATCGCCCGTAATGACGATGCCGCCGCCGTATTTTTTTTGCAGTTCCTCGCCCTTGCGGTACATCAGCTTGACTTGCTCGACACGCGCCTGCTTGCCAGACAGCACAAGATGCGTGTTGACAAAAGAGACGACTTCACCCGTCTTATTATCCTGCAACGTCACCCAGGTCATCGTACGTTTCATATTGCTACTGTCCCACTGCGCGCCGTTTTGGGGAAAGTTTTCCGTCAAAAAGCCGTGTCCGCTTTCCAGCTGAGTAAATTTGTCGGTCTTATAGTAAATGGGATTCATCAGATCCCACGTGCCCGAAGCGTTGGCGTAAGTATGTCCATTGGTGGAGATGCCCTGCACGCAGGAGTAACCAAGCCTTGCCATATCCTCCTTAAGTAGCTTAATCCAGCGATAGTTGACCTCCTGCATACCCACAATGTCAACGTCGTATTTCTCCATATACTCAACAAAGAGGTCTTCTCTTTGCTCTATTTCATAGTTGGAATAGTTATCGCTCGCACTTTTTTCGGTGGCAAGAATATTGTAGGAACTGACCTTCAGCACCGGAGTGGCATTGAGGAATGGTTTTTCACAATACGAAAATTGTTGTTCCTTCAAAAGACTGCCGGGGAAGCACGCCGCCACAAAGAGAAATCTCTCTTGTACACCGCCGTTTTCGGCAGGAGCAAAGTAGAAAGCGTAGCTGGTGGCGGGGCGGTTTTCAAAAAGAGAGACTTCGGTTATCACCGTTTCGCCCTTTTTGATTTGTGCCGAGCAGGTGACCTTGGCATCGGCGGAGCGAGTAAGTTGGCCAATGCCGTCCAGCATTACCTTAGGTTGTCCCGAAGCCACGCAGGCAACCATTACACGATTGGTGGCAGGGATATTGCAATTATAAAAACTGTTAAACCCGTTCCAATAATCCTTGATACTGCTATCGGTATCGTATTTATAGCCGTCGGTGGCACTGCGGTCACTGTATACGCCGATTACGTAAACCTCACCCGGTTTAAGCAACAGAGAACCGTCCTCTTCGAGAATCCATTCAAACGTGTGACTGCCCTTGTGATCATTATAGACAAAACGATATTCGGCAAGATCAACCGTCTTATCGGTGTAATTATACAGTTCAACGTACTGGAATTTCTGATGATGCTGACCTCGGTTGGCGCCTTTAGAATCATCAAAATAGGTAATGGTGTGCTGATTGGACAGTTCGGTAATAAATACCTCCGGCAACATTATGCCTGTAACGTTCACCGTTTTCGTTGCCGTAATGGGCTTTTTGCCCGCCTCGTCGGCAGTGGCGGTCAGCTTGAGTGAAACGATACCGTCTCTTTTGTCGTAGACATTATATTCAGTAAAGTCGCTAAACGTTAGTGTTTCGGTAAATTCAAGTTTATCAGCAGACCATGCCTCCAACTGCACGTAACAGAAATCGGGTACACGCTTACCTTCCAGACGCAGTTTGCCACGCAAGCCACCCAAATCACTTTCGATTATCATACCGGCTTCATAACCTTGCCAACAAAGGTCTTTGACGGCTTGGTTGAAAGCAGTGTAAAATTCGTCAAAATCAGCAATTTGGGTAAGTTCGAACAGACGTTCGCTTGCTGACGAGTCAACAAGTTGCTGTTCTTTAAAATAAAAGACGTACTGCTCGTCGAGCAATCTTGCGATATAGTCAAAATGCTCTGCCGCGGTTTCGGGTGAGGTGACGCGGTCGCAATAGTCCTCATAGATTTCCTGATTGCTCTTTTTGTCAATTGTCAGCTTGATGGATTGCTCGGGCAGATAGGACCAGTAAAAATAATCGTCGGTCGTTTTGCCCGTCGTGTAATATCCTGCAGTGCCGCAGACGGACTGGCTTGTATCAAGAGAAGCCGATGGCACGTTTTCAAGGAGTACGTTGTCTACGTTATCGTACACCGTGCCGTTTTCATATCTGCCAAAGTCGCCAAGTCTGCCAATATTTTGTTCCCCTGCAAATATATCCTTTGCGGCAATAATAACAAACTGCACGTTTCTGCCGTTTTGGCGGGCGGCTTTAACAGCGTTTGTCACGTCAAGCGTCACCTCGGCAGGATAGATGTAGTTGGCCGTGCCTTCCGTCAAAGTATCTTGCGCGGTGGGCGCTATATCGGTTTTGGTGCGCACGTATGCTACCACACTGTCTGCCACCTCGGGCAGATAAAAGCCCTCGTCATTTATCATCAGGTGGTTTCCGGTGCCGGTGTCCCCCGTATGCTTTAGGTTGGGATAATTGACCGTTACAGAAGTTTCCACTTTGGTAGCTACATCATTCTCCAGCGCCAATACGGCATAGCGCAACTCCTCGTTTGGTTTGGTGCCGAACACCTCAAAGTTTAAAACGGCGCGGTTAATTTCGTCCACCGAAACTTCTTTGGTATCATAAAAACGGGTATAAAGCACCCGTCCCCACGACAACGCCATCTCGGTAGAATACACGTAGTCCTGATAGGTGTAATTGGTTTGGCACCACATACGGCGCATCTGCGTTGCCAGAGCGGGCAAGGTATAACTGTCACTCTCTGCCGCTACCGCAAACGGACAGGACAACACCATCACCACGACGCAAAAAATACTGATCAAACGAGTCAAATTTTTCACACAAGCCACCTCACTTTTATATTTAAATCATACAATAAAAAGCACACTATGTCAATTAAGTTTATTTTGCTGACCCGGCGAGATGATTTCTTTTGCGCCACAGATAAAAACCCTCCCGAAGCCTTAGGCTTCGGGAGGGTTTTATTAGTTGTTTTCAGCAGCCATCTCGTCTTCAAGCACGGCTTGAAGGAACGGGTTGCTTTCTACGCCAAGCTCGGTATCGTCTCCGGCAGTGATGTTTTCCATCATTGCAAGGGAGATGAGCTCAAGCTCAGGTTTTTGATAATATTTTTTCATTGCTATATCCTCCATTGCTGCCAATTATTCTGCAACGAAGTTGAAGGGAAGACCTTTGCTTGCAAATTCAACGCCGGTGTCGGAGATGATTACTGCAGAAACGGTCAGACCGTTAACATCAACGTCGGGAGTTTTGTTAAGCAAAGCAGAGAATGCCAGATCGTAATCATTTTCGGCGATTTTGCCGTAGCTGTTCATAACCTCAGCAACAAATTTATCCAAATAGATGAAATCCTGAGTTGCGGCGTAGGTTGTGTC
>JAZROO010000034.1:0-18314 GCA_045648705.1 Eubacteriales bacterium
GGAATGATGTCTACCCCGATTCGCTCTGCCGCATTTTGATAGGCGACCTTGAGGGAAGCAAACATCTGCTCGGTTGAATGATTATATGCGGCAAAGCCGCTCCAGTCACTGCCCTGATCGTATGCCCAGGTCTGATGCAAATAAAGTTTTGCCTGCGGCTGACTTTTTCGGATATAGTGCACAAGTTGTGTAAGATACGGCTCGTAGCTCTCCTCAATTCCGCTCTCACCGCTTACCTGTTGCAAGGTAATAACGTCCCATTTTCTCTCAGTGAGCGCCATGGCAATCGAACTGCGACCGAGCCTTTCACCGTTTGCCTCATAATGATAACTGCGCACGGCTGAAAGAAAATTATCCCAATGCATTTCAAGCGAGCAACTGCCTATGTAAAGATTCACAACCTCAATGTTTTCCCCCAGTTCTTTGGCAATGGGATAAATCCATTTATGCGCGTCCTGTGAAAAGCTGTTACCAATACTTAATATTTTCATTTGTTTCTCCTTAATCAAGTTAATTGCGAATGCGCTCGATGCGCACACATTTGCCGCTATCCTCATCTATTTCGGCAACGATGCCGTGCAATACGCACTTTCCTTTGGCATCTTTGGTTTTTTGGCGGAGTTCGGCTTGTCCCCAATACTTAAAATTGTGAATGGCAATTTCAATGTCCTTGCCCAGAACACTTTGCTCCACACCTGTCATACCAATGTCGGTAATATATCCCGTTCCGCCCGACAGGATGGTTTCATCCGCGGTCGGCACGTGGGTATGCGTTCCAAACACAAGGGAAACTTTACCGTCCAGAAAGTATCCGAGTGCTTTCTTTTCACTGCTGGCTTCAGCGTGAAAATCCACCACAATAATATCACGTGGTGTTGCCACTTTTTCCAGTAGCTCCTCCGCGCAGACAAACGGATTTTGATTTTCGGGTAAAAACAGCAGTCCCTGCAGGTTTATCACCAACAAATCCCGCTTTCTGCCTTCTGCTCGGTACCAACCGCGCCCAAAAGTGTTTCCAAAATTTTCGGGGCGGAGCAAACAAGGGATTTCCTCAAGAGCCTCCCCTGCCGCCGCTTTGTGCAGAGAGTGGTTACCCCCTGTAATCACATCCGCACCGGCAGACAAAATTTCCCGCATACTTGCCTCGTCAATGCCGTTGCCAAGAGCAGCATTTTCACCGTTGACAATCACGTAGTCGGGCCTATATTGCCGTTTCAGTGCCGGCAGTTTTTCTTGTAGCGTTTCCCGTCCTTCTGCAGAAACGATATCTCCGATACATAAAATTCTCATAACTTAAAAAATCCTTCTCCCCAAATTTCCGTGGCGCGCAGTACCATTACAAACGCGGCAGGGTCTTTTTGCGCGATACTGCTTCGAAGCAGGGCTGCCTGACGGTCGGTCACCGCACACATCAGAATATCTTTGTCTTTTTGCGTGTAACTCCCCTTGCCTTGCAGATGGGTGCATCCTCTCTCCAGCACTCTGCCGATTTGCTCAATAACCTGTTGCGGACGTTCGGTGATGATAATAGCCATTTTGCCTTTGGAGCGTCCCTCCAAAAAATTGTCAAACACCAAAGTGTACACAAAAATCATTAAAACGGAATACAGTCCGATTTGTATTGAACGAAAAATCAGTGCGCCCGACAGCACTACCAATGCATCCAACAGCATCACCCATTTTCCAAAGGAAAGGATGGGCGCTTTGAGCGCCAACATCTGCGCCGCCAGATCACTGCCGCCTGTGATATAGTCACGGTAATATACCGCCGCAAGACCCAGTCCCATAATGAGCCCTCCAAACAATGCGGCAATCACCAAATCGCCCTCAAAGCGATAGGTAAACACCTTTTCGCCCACCGAAAGAGCCACAATAAATAAAATCGTGGCGTATGCTGTTCTGCCGATGGAATGCCGCCCGAGCACAAAAAATGCAATCAGCAGCAGCGGAATATTAATGATGGCGGTACCCAGTCCGATGGGCAGTTTCCATAAATGATAGAAAATGGTGGCAGCGCCCCCTGCGCCGCCCAAAATCAACTCGTGAGGCAGCGCAAAGCATTGCAGTCCAAACGAATAAAGCGCACTGCCTACCAGTATCCATAAGGTATCCCGAAGATAAATTTTAAATCTTTGCACCGTCATCCCTCCACATATTATTTTGCCAAGGGCTCCCAAAAATTATCCGCCGCAATCTGTTCAAAAAGATAATCAATGCGCTCAGTTTGTCCCGATAAATGCAAGTACCCGAACAAGCACTCAAATCCCGTTGCTCTGCGATATTCGATCATTTCGGCATTTTTGGGACGGGAATGAGATTTGGCATTACGTCCGCGATGGTAGATTTCCTGCTCTTCTTCCGAGAGCATCGGCTCCAGTTTCTCCATCAATCTGCTTTGCGCCGCCGCACTGACAAACTTACTTGCCAGACGGTGCAGAGTATTTACATTATATTCTTTTTGCCCCAGCAAAAAGGTACGTACTTTCAGTTCATAAACCGCATCTCCCTCATACGCGAGTATCAAAGGGGAAATTCTGCGCGCCTCATCTTTTGTCATATCCTATACCTCACACATCTGAAAATATATCTGTCCGCCACGTTGCCATTCAAAATAGGCAAACGTGCTTTTGCCGCCCGTGCGATTGCCGCAAACGGCACCGGGGCAAAGCAAAATGCTTCTGCCCAAAAATTCATATCCCGGCAGATGCGTATGCCCGTACAAGCACAAATGCGCCCCAAATGCATCGGCTCGTGCCCCAATCATATTGAGCCCGCTTTTAACGTGGTAACGATGCCCGTGGGTAAAAAACACCTTTTTGCCTTCCAACTCCAACAGTTGCTCTTCAGGTGCCCCACCCAAATCGCAGTTGCCGCGCACAGACGCAACGCGCATCGACTGCGGCAATATTATTTTTTCGATATCGGCAAAATGGTCTCCCAAATGAATCAGCATATCCGCAGGATACCTATCCACCGCTTTTTGCAATAAATCGGTGCGACCGTGAGAGTCACTGCACACTATCAAACGCATCTTTTTTATCACCTTATTTTGCATTTTTTCTTTAGTATAGCATATATTGAAGGGAAAGGGGAAATAAAATATGGCAAAAATGAATGATTTTTTGAAAAATCTTCAAAAAATGGACCAAAATCAGTTGCAGGCGCTCATCAAACAGGCAACTTCTTCGCTTTCGCCGTCGCAACAGATGAAACTTAAAAAAATGCTGGAAGACCCAAAAGCCATGAGCCGTTTGCAAGACAAAGTCAGTGAGCAAGACCTTGCGCATCTTGAGCAAAATCTTTCCTCCCCCGAAGCGCTCAAAAACTATATGAGTACGCCCGACATTCAAAAGCGCATAAACGACCTACTTTAAAATGAAAGAAAGGAGGGAGGAAATCTCTTGGCTGAACTGGATGAGATGATCTCCTCAATTTTAAAAGATCCGCAAAGTTTGCAAACCATTTCCTCCCTTCTGTCCGGTTTGGGAGGAGAAAAAGAGGAAAAAGACAACTCTGGCGGCACCGCCCCTGCACTTGCATTTGATGTTGACAAACTGGCGCCTGTTTTGATGAAACTGAATGCGCCGCCCGACGAGCGATGTAAACTTTTAATCGCACTGAGGCCTTTTGTCAGTCACGAGCGGCAGGAGCGCATCGACCAAAGCATTAAAATATTAAAAATGATGAGCCTTGCAAGTGAGATGGGAGGGATCGGTCTTGTATAGCGCAACAATATCACCGCGCGCCTCTATCAAAAGTGACGGGCAGTTACATTCCGCGCCCGTCAACCTGCCCAAAGCGCCGCCCAAGCCCAAGGAAAAGCCGCCCACGCCTGTCCGACACAAATTATTGCCCACGGGCATTTCGTCCGAGCAAATTCTGATAGCTGCCCTTGCCTATCTTTTGCTTCAAAGCGAAAAACCGGATTGGATGATGATACTGGCGCTGGTATATATTTTGTTTTAATTGCAAACATTTCAATTTAATGGTATACTAAGGATAGCACGAAAAGTTCGTACTATCCTTTTACTATGGAGTGGATAAAGTGGAAATTAAACTCAGTCACGTCAATCAAGAAATCTCTGCCGATTCTGCGGCATTTATAAGCAAGTGCGAGGAGCAATATTATGCGCAGGTGCGCAAAATTGCAGATTATATCCGCGCGCACTGCCACGAGCGCCCCATCGTGTTACTTGCAGGGCCTTCGGGCAGTGGCAAAACCACCACGGCGCATTTACTGGAAAGTCTGCTCGACCAAGGCGGCCACGAAACGCACACATTGTCTATGGACAATTATTTTAACAGTATGACCCAGGCGCAGCGCCTGCTTGCCGCGGAAAAGAAACTCGATCTTGAATCGCCCGAAAGGGTAGATCACCTTTTACTGCAAGAGCATCTTAACAAAATTGCAAAGGGTGAAACCGTAGATCTGCCCACCTATAATTTTGTAACGAGCCAACGGGAGTATAACGGACAAACGCTGACAAGAAAGCCCGGTGAAATCGTAATTTTAGAGGGCATTCACGCACTGAATCCTGCAGTCGTCGGACTGCCGGAGGAAAAAACCGTGCGCCTGTACGTCAGCGTTCGCACCCGACTGACAAACGATGAGGGCAAGCGTCTGCATCCCTCCTTGATTCGTCTGATGCGCCGAATGCTCAGAGACAGAGTCGGCAGAGGCAGACAGATAGAAGAAACCCTTGCTATGTTTGAAAGTGTGGAACGCGGAGAACAACTTTATATTATGCCGTATAAAAAGCATTCGTTATTCGACGTCGACACCATTATCCCCTATGAATTGGGCATTTACAAAAAAGAGTTGCTTGATGAACTTCGCGTTCTGCAAGAAAAAGTCACCCCGTCGCATCAGCAGATACTGACGAAAATGAGTTCCTTTTTGGAAAAAGCCGTACCCCTTACGCAAACAATGGTGCCGCAAAACTCATTATTGCAGGAATTTATCTGTTAATTTGTGAAAATCGGTTGTTTTTTTACATTCTATATTATATAATAAAACTACAAAAAAACACAAACGATCCTTTGTGTTTAAACAAAAAAGCAGGAGGTTGTCCCTATGTTTAGAAAAAACGATAACAAGATCAGTGATCTGATCCTTGAACAACTCAAAGATGTGGAAGGTTGCCTGATCAATTTTGAGAATTTCATGCGTGCCGCAACCACTAAGGATGCGAAAATTGAAACACTTCGTTCTCTGTATGAAGGCGTTCATCAAATGGAAAATGCAGCCGACCGTTCTTTGACCACCATGATCGAATCTCTCGGTGGTGCTTTTCTGCCTGCTACCCGCGAAGACCTGATTACCGTTGCCACCAGTTGCGACCGCATTGCCAACAAATGCGAGCATATTTCTATGATGATGGTATTCCAGAAATTCGTCTTCCCCGAAGAATTCAACGCGGATATTATGCAAATCCTCAAAATCACCAGAGATGCATTTGAGCTTTTGGAAAAAGCGATTGATAAATTGTTTGCCAATCTCACCGCATTTATCAAGGACCACTCTATCCTGAACGAAATCAGAGCTGAAGAAGCCAAAATCGATAAGATCGAAGAAGCACTGTACGAAAAAATTTACAGTCTGGACCTTCCGCTTGCCGAGCAAAGACAGCTGGGTGACTTTGTAGAATGGATTGCCGACATTTCTGATATCATTGAAAACATTGCTGACAACATTCAAATTATGCTGATCACCAGAAAGGCATAGGATAGCGAAAATGTGGATATATTTATTACTGTCTGCCGGTCTGTTTATGGGCTGGTCACTTGGTACCAACGATGCTGCCAATGCTTTTGGTACCGCGGTTGCCACTCGTGTTGTTAAATACCGCACCGCCGTTATCATCATTGCCATTATGGTAATGATCGGCGCCTTTGTAAATGGTGACAATAACATTACAAAGCTGGCAGAACTGTCGAACATGAACGAAGTTACCGCTTCTGAAAGCGCCATACAACAAGCTTTAGATGCGGACCCTGAGGGACGGGAAAACGCGCTGAGCGATCTGCGCACCAAAAGCGCACTGAAAGCATTTATCGTATTTGCCTGTGCCGCCATCACCGTGTTTATCATGAGTTACCTTAAATTCCCCGTTTCCGCCAACCAATCAATTGTCGGTGCGGTTATCGGATGGGGCCTCTGCTACGCGAATTACGGTGACCCTGCCATTTTCCAACCCAACGTTCAAAAACTGCTTGAATTTGCAAGTACCTGGCTTTTGTGTCCGCTTGGTGCCGCAGTCATTTCCTTTATATTGGTATTTATCACCAATAAGTTTATTGAAAAACGACTGACCACCCTTGCCGGCTATGATAAAGTCATCAAAATCGGTTACATAGTAGCAGGCGCCATCGCCGCTTACAGTATTGGTACCAACTCCTCTGCCAGTGTTGTGGCTTTCTATTACGATATTACCGAAAGCGGTGCAAACCTCTTAAACAATGCCACCGTTGCCGCCGTAATCGGCGCCGCCGCCATTGCTTTGGGTGTACTGACGTTTTCTAAGAGAGTTATGATGACGGTTGGCTCCTCTATTGCCGACATTACGCAAGTAGAAGGATTTGTCGTTATCATTGCAATGTCACTGACCATTCAGTTACTGGGTGAATTGATGGGCATTCCGGTTTCCACTTCGCAAGCCGTTGTCGGCGCCGTAGTGGGCGCAGGTTTGGTGAAAGGAATTAAAACTGTGCATTTCGGTGTATTTAAAAACATCGCGATTGCCTGGATTTCCTCCCCCACCGTTGCAGGTCTGCTGACCTATCTGGTTGCCATCTGCACCAAAAGCTACTTCGCATAAATATAAAACACCGTAGAATCAACCGATTCTACGGTGTTTTTTTATTAATTTGTCGCTGTAACCAAAACACCTACCAACAAAGTGGTAGGTGTTTTGGTTTTTTCAAAAATCGAAAGATTATTTGTTATATGATATTGTTTTTGCTATATTTTCTGTCTATAATCACAAGCCACAAAGTTGCCAGAGCACTGCTAATCATGACAATCATCCAGAAAATCGCACTCGAGCGGTCGCCTGTTTCGGGCGTATCACTCGGAGACACCGCTTGATACGTGTTTTTAAACTGTGCCGAAACTGATGAAACTTCCTTGCCATCCATTTTGATGGACGCTTGCAGGCGATTATCATCGTCACGCGTTATTTTAACGGAAATATTATATACCTTGGTATCGTAGGTTACGCCTTCTCTGCCGTCGTTAATCTCGGACAATTTATAAGAGAATTCCTTGCCGATATCGGCAGCAGTAAACGGAAGGGTGAAAGCGGCATTACCGTCGCCATTGGACCCTGCGGTCAGTTTTGCGCCACTGATGGTGTTTTCAAGCACAAACTCAAATCCGTCAGGTCCGATTGCCTTGAGGCCAACGTTGTTAACCGTCTTTTTAACGTTCACTTTAACTTCAATATCCTCAGGATCGGGGACAGGAGGCGTGAAGATATTGCCAAAGGTGGCAGAAACAACATACTTGTCGTTTTGCCTATCAAGCGTTGCCTTTTGCAGTGCCAAAACGGAACTGATTTCCAGGCTTCCGTCCATATCAGCATCACTCACCTGTATCTCAAAGAGTGCCTTGTCCGGATCGTACTGCATATGTTCCATCTGCCCCGGCAGTTCTCGAATACGGAAAGTATAGGTTCCGATTGTATCAAAGGAAACCTTTTGCAGTGCTTCACTGAAATCAAAACGGTTAAAATCAGCAACATCAGGCGTAAAGCTTACCGTTTTGGTGTCCAGTTGCAGCCAAGTGTCCTCATCCTGCAGTTGTTGCTCAAGTGCAAAGGAAAACGCATCTCCCTCTTGCCACTCGCGGCCGTGAATTTCTTTGGTGCCGACCAGCGTCACGCTTGAGGGTTTTACGGCGGCAGGGGTATATTCGTTAATATATTCAAATGTAAGTGAGCCGTCCTCCGCTACAATGCCTTGCTGTGTTGCCGCGCCGCCTTTGATGGCAAAGCCACTGTCCTGTTTTTGTATCTCTGTAATGGTGACTTTGGTGCCCGAATCTATGCCTTTGATTTCAAATGGCTTTTGCGGAAAAACGGAAACCAGCACCGAGCCCGTTTCATCTGCCTTAACATCACCGCTTGTTGTATTTATGGTAGTTTTCGCATAAAGCGCTCCGAAATCGACCTTAAAATCAAAGCCGATATTGTCGGGAATAACATATTTTTCTCCAAACGGGTGCTCAACTGCTTTTTTGATAATCAGATTATTTTTAATATGATCCGCCGGCAGAAAAAAGTTAACAATACTGTCGGTTTTTGTTACAACAAAGCCATAGGTCGTGTTTACCGTCGAGGTGAGCAGTATGATCAGCGAAAGCAATAAGGTCAACCGACGGATTATTTTGTTTTTAATCAATCTGCTTTCCTCCTTTGCTGATACACTAATCATTCATCCCGTAAATCAGGTGTTTATTTTGCATACGCGTTTTGAAATTGAGTTTAAAATCTCACAAACGGCAATAGTGAAAGCCAAAGTTTCCTGCGTTTGCGCTTCCAGTGCTTACGCTCATGTCCGTGAGTGCGATGTATTTCCCTGTTCACTCGTTTGAGTTCTATGGAAAAGCCATCTAAAAAAGCGGCAAAAACAGACAAAGTCAACAATAAGATAAACGTTGCCACTATAGCTATCAAACAATACAGTACAATATTAAAGTTGTTTTCCGAGGGCATTTTCTTCTCCTGTTTTTTTGCTATGTGTTTTCCTTCCAACAATCAAAAGGCACAAAGGATTTTGTGCCCTTTGATTGCTTCCTCCGCCAAAGCGGAGGAAGCAAATCATTTAAGAAATCTTATTCAGTACGTAAGTACCGCCGTAAGAAACGAAATCACTATCACTTACGTTTGCATCGGTCGTATTGACGATCAAACGGCCCATGGTCGTACCGTAAGTTTTTGCGGATACATCCACATTATTGAACGTTGCCGTGCAGTTTTCAATTCCTGAAATGGCTGTTTCCAGACTTTCAATGGAAGCGCCTGCACTTTCAACAACAATGGAGCCGCCGTTCATGGTAAGTTCAGCGTTGGTCATCGTTATACCATAAACATAGTTCCAAGTGCGGTAAACGTCGTTCTTTACCTGAATCGAGCAATTATTCAAAACCGCAGTGGCATCCTTGATTTCCATACCGGTATATTCCGCATAGGATCTGCTGCCGTTTGTCTGGGTATTCAAATAATCGTCCACAACCACAGTAACGTTATCCATCGTCAACGTTCCCGAAGATATCTTCAGGTGCGGCACCATCTTGGTATTGCCTGCGCTGACGATCTCACCGTTTTCAACCGTAGCTGAATTTTGGAAATCGATGCCGACCGTTGCCAAGGTGTGACCATTCAAATTAATGTCTGCCACCTCTGTAATTGTCATGGCATTATCTATAACAATATCGTCTAAGAGTATCACGCTTTTTCCCTTAGTAAGAGCGTTCTTGAGTTCTTCGGGACTTGAAACTGCCGCAATGCCCATACCGCCAAACCACTCGGCAGCATTTTGGGAGGTCTTACCGAATGCACTTTCAAGTGCAGTAAGTGCGTTATCAAATCCCTCAGTTTGCACTGCTTGAGATAAAACCAAAATCTCATAGGTGCCACCGAGCGCTTTCATATCTTCGTTGGTAGCGGTTTTGGCAAATTCCACTTTTGTCAAAGAAGCGGGTGCAGTCTCACCGGCTTTTAAAATGCCGTTATAACAAGCTTCGTAAACCTGATAGGTTACGCCATCAATCTCGATAATGGCTTCGGGAGCGCCCTGACTCCAACGATAAGATTCACCGATCGAGAAGTCCACGCCAAAAGTATCACTGTCAGGCAGATATTCAAAGGCGATCAAGGTGCGGAAATAAGCATCACTCTTGCCCGTGTTCTTTACGCTGACAATCTTGCTTACCTCGGTACCGGGATAAATTCCTTTGGCTTGTTTAAACGGCTCAAGCGCCCCGTTTTCGCCCTTTTGTTGCTCGATTTGCTCAATTTTTACATTGCCGAGAGTCATTACGTTGACATCACTGTCTTCACTTGTAAGATATGCAAGTGTGCCACCGATGGCAAGTACGACGACCAACAGATACGCTGTGGTTAATAAAAGTACTTTTTTAAGTTTTGACATTATATCTGCCTTTCTTATTTAGCTTGCAAACGGAATGTGGCGGTATTGGCATCCCAATAAGTTTTATAACCGTCATTCATACAAATCAATTTTGCTTCATCGCCTTCACTGTAGGTATAGTCAGCAGCAGGTTTGAAGTTAAACTGGCTGAAATTAGCCGCGCTTTCATTTACTGTAAATTTAATAGAATTAAATTCTTTTGCAAGATATGCAGTGTTGTGGTTGGTGCTCAGGCCAAATGTAATCACACCGTCAATATCCGCCTTACCAATAGTAAAACCGACACCGCCCGAGTAGTTAAAATCATCTTCAACAGAACCGCCTGTAATTGCAGCAGAGTTGTTGTTTAAAAAGAATGCATTACTCTGGCCGTTTGCTTTGTTGTCATATACGCTGCCGCCACTCATCGTCAGAGTTGAGTGATCGCAGAAACGAATCGCGCCGCCGATGTTTTCCTTGCAAGCATTGTCATACAATTTGAAATCACCTGCAATGGTATAGGTTTCATATGTACCGGTCCAGATAGCACCGCCTGCACCCACAGCATAATTGTGCGCCATTTCGCCACCGTTGAAAATAAAGGTAGCATTATTGCCGCCCCAGATAGCGCCGCCGTTACCGTCGGAATAGTTGTTATTGATTTTGCCGCCATTCATAGTAAAAACAATGGCTTTATTACCGTTTACCATACGGAATGCACCACCGATAGTGGTTGCATGGTTACCACTGATCACCGTTCCTTCATTTATGGTGATGTCATCACCGCCCCAGATAGCACCTGCAGCGGAAGTGTTGTTAATAATCTGTGCGCCGTTCAGGGTCAAAGAACCGCCGCCACGTGTTGCAATAGAAATTGCATTCACACCATCGTTATTTTGAATTACCGTGCCTTCATTCAGAACAACCTTACCGTTACCATTGGTGGTAATCATAGCACCGGTTGCTACCACACCGCCATTAACAGTTCCACGACCAAGCGTTTTATTGATTTCACCGGTCCAGATGGCACCACCGTCAACAACAATGTCGTTCAGTTCCAAGGTTGTATTGGCGGCTACAGAAAACATTGTGCCGTCAAAAACAGTTGTACGCGCTTTACTGCCCGCACGGGACAGTTCGTGTCCGTTACCGTTAATTTTGGCATCTTTTGTGATAGCCACAGTTTTGTCAATGGTAAAAGGAGCACCGATTTTAATTTCTCCGCCTTGATCTAAGGCATCTTCCAATTGCTCTTGGTTGTAAACATAGCCGGGCAGTTGGATGGGTCCGTCACCCCAGGGTTGATTGTCAGGACCGATTTTGCCGAAAGCGGCAGTAAGTGCCGCATCAGCACTGTCAAATCCTTCGGTTTGAACGGCTTGAGTGAAAGCCAGAATCTCCCAGGTTTCACCGAATTTTGCACAATCCTCATTGGTAACAGCAGGATCGAGAAATGCCTGCAGGAAAGAAGGTCTGGAAACATCGCCGGGCTTTAAAGCTTCGGTGTGGGTAATAGTGTAAATTGCATAGCGAACGCCATCAATCTCTACATAGAATTTATTGGAGTCAGCAGCGTTCTGAGCGCCCTCTTTATCGGAATTGTAGTCAAAACGGCTGTTTGCATTCATGTTGAGGTGAATTGCTTTTTCAGTCAATCCCTCAGGTGATTCAACTGCAATAATCGTGCGGTAGTAAGCATCGGACGAGCCGGTATTCTTAACAAATACAAATTTGTCAATAACATTCTTCATAGAATCATCAAACAACTCGTTGGAGCCGGGAGCACCAACCTGATTCCAAAGTTGTTGGAACTCATCCCATGCCTCAGAGCCATTGGTATAAACTGCAGGATATGCAGGTTTGTATTGGTCGAATTCTTTAAGTTTGTAGGACTCGGTGATGCCATAATCGGCTTCAAAATCCTCACCTGCAACGCCCTTTACAAAGTTGCCGTTTCCATCTACAACACGCTCATATTCGAACTGATCGATTGCAACATTACCGAGGGTCATTACGTTTACATCACTGTCTTCACTTGTGAGATATGCCAGTGTGCCGCCGATCGCCACCGCAGCCACAAGCACAAAGCTCAGACCTGTGAGCAAAATATTCTTTAACTTTTTCATTTGGCTTTTCTCCTTTTAAAATTTATTTTTTAACAACTTGATACCAAGTTTTGCCATCAATAACAGTTTGCTTTAATTGGCAGCCTTCTGCCAGGTGAATCTCATTTGCATCACTGCCCAGATAATAGTTACTCTCGGAAAGCAACACACCTTCGTGCAAAATAATCTCTGCGCCCTGGTTATCATAAACATTAAATGCGCCACAATGGCCGTTTACGTTTTTAAAAGTAAACGTACCGCCATAAACGTTGATTTTGCTCTTGGTTTGGCTATAGCCGATGGCATTGATGTCACCCTTGGTGCCGGAGGTATCATCGTTGTTATAATAATTACCGCCGTAAATCTCTACGCCATCACTAGCACTTCTGGGGAAGAAGATAAATGCATCGTGCTTTGCAATAATATCTCCGTCGCCCACCACCTTCAAAGAGGCGCCTTCTGAATAAACATAAAACAGTACGGGAGCCTTTGCAACCGTCGGCATTTCCACGTCAATGGTAATGCTGTGACCGTTCAGGTCAAGTTCCATATCTTTATAAATTACAGTTACGTAACTGCCATAAAAGAACTGGCTTTTATCGGTAATGTGCAGGTCTTCACTAAGCAGATACTTGCCACCGTTTTTACCCGCTTTTTTCAAATCATCAAAACTGCCAATCACACCGGGAATCTCAACTTCGGAGTCAACCCAAGGATGATTGTCAACCGTGGTGTCACCAAAAGCAGTATCCAGAGCGATCTCTGCTGCAGAAACAGTTTTTCTGAGCGCAAAAGTAGAAACATTCTCAAATGCATCATCTGCATTTTCAAAACCTGCTACCTGCACCGCCTGAGATCTGACGAGAATATCGTAGGTTCCGTTGTCGTTACCGTCCAGAGCCTTTACGTCTTCGTTGGTGGCTTCATTTTTCAGATAAACCTGACCTAAGCTATTGTAGGTGAATTCACCTGCAGGAAGAACGCCGCCTTTATGGCGAACGTCAGAGCCCTGATAGATAGCTTCATAAACGAAATAGTTGTTACCGTCAATCTCGGTAATACCGATTTCATTCCAATCCCAGAAGTCACCGGTACTGATGCCAATAATATCCTTGGTATTGGAGCCGTATTCAAGCGCAATGATGGTGCGAACGTAAGCATCGCTCTTGCCGGTGTTCTCAACGAGAACAAACTTATCCTGAACGTTGTTCAAACCTGCAAAAACAGCTTGTGCGCCGGAAGCGCCGTTGATTTGGTCGAAGGGAACCACTGTGCCCCAACCGGTGATTTCGCCGGTAGCAGGATACAAGGGCTTACCTCGATTAAAATCCTTCAATTTGTAACCTTCACCATATTTGGCTGAGGTTATCATTTCATATGTACCGTCTGCATTTTGCACACGTTCATATTCGTGCTGATCAATTTCAACATTGCCAAGGGTCATTACGTTTACATCGCTATCCTCACTTGTAAGATATGCAAGTGTTCCTGCAATGGAAATCACCGCTACCAGAGCAAGACCGATGCCGGTAAGTAGTACTTTTCTAAGTTTCATGGTTTTTTCCTTTCGTTTTTTAATTATGTAATGGTGCTAAACCACATACATTACGGATTGGGGGTTGTGGGAATCTTTGCCCATGCATCTGCCGCGGTAGCAATGTAGTCATCGCGCTGTACGGCATAAGCGGTAACGGTGAGTTTGGGATAATTGCTTGCACCGTCTTTATCCAGATTGTTGAGCATTTCCTTAGTTACTTCGCCCTTTACGGTAACGGTGTTATCCTTGATAACATAATACTCGGCATCGGTGGCGGCTTTTTCTACACTTCTGTAGTAAACGCCGGGAGTGTTGGCCAGTGCTGTCCAACCCTCAGCAACTTCAAAGGTCATAAACTCGTCAAAGTTTTCGCTCTTTTCGAGTTTTACAAACAGCCAAGCGTTTTCGCTGTTTGCCTTAAAGGTGACCTTGGGGTCTTTTGCAATGGGGTTACCGGGAATCATGGGATAATTGTTGGTATTGGGGTCATTATCACCATCTTTGTTGGTATCGGATTCCTCTAAGGTGATGTTAATGTCCCCGTATGTAAATGTGTTGACAACGGGCTTGGTACCGGCAATCAACCATGCTACCGTGCCGCCCACAACACTGCAAAAAACAATGGTAAGGGCAACTACCAATGTAACAAGCTTGGCAACGGGAAGCTTTTTTGATTGTTTGGAATGTTTTCCTCTCATCTTCATATTTCTCCTTTCGTTATTTTTGCGCTACAAAAATCGGAATGACCGATTCAAATTTTATTTAATTTCGTCGGCAAATGCTGTCCATGCTGCATCTTCGCTTGCAAAGCTTTTTGCCTGAATTGCATGACCGACAACGGTGATTTTAAGGTTGTTTGCAATAGAAGCCATATCTGCACTACTGAAAAATCCCGGAACGGTGATGGACTCAAACAAAGGCTCGAGTACCAAATCTTGCGTTTCGGTTGCCTCTACGATGGTTTTATAGCGGAACTCATATGTAACGGTGTTTTCGACTTCATCTCTGGTGGCGCCTTTATAAATCCACGTGGCAGGGTCGTAGTCGTTAAAAATTGTCTTCAGGTCTGCCACTGCAGGAGCATAAATGGCATCAAACTCACGCTGACAGTTAATGGTTACCATCATACGTACATAGGAAGCCTCACTGGCTTTCTCCACGGTCATCGTGGGGTCCTTAACATAGGTCATACCGGGAACAAGATGATATTGGTTGCTTTGGACACGGGGAGCGCCAACGATTTCCTCGCCATCCTCCGATACCTTTGCTTCATCCAGTTTAATGGCCACCTTACCTACGGTGAAAGTATTTACAACAGTGTCCTGACTTGTCAGATAAGCAAGTGTGCCCACTACCGAGCCGACAACCAGTAATACTGCACAAATACCAAGCAATAAAACTTTTGACTTTTTCATAATAAAATCTCCTCTCTTGATTTTATTTTAATTTTCATTATGTTTGCCCTTATCCTCAAGGACCATTCCCACTATGATTTCCAGCAACACCAGCGCGGCGGCAACGCTCAGCGCCACAAACTTGCCCGACGTGGACATTATATAGGTTGCAAGATACCCGAGAAGTGGGATACAAAACGTGGGTTTTCCGATAACACTGCCAAACTCCACCAATGTTCCGTCTGCCATCTCGTTTTCATCACCTTTGGTGCGAAAACGAATGGTATCGGGATCAGTTTCGTCCGCCACCAGTTCTATAATGCGGTGGGTTGCAATCGCCTCACCCGACATTCTGAAAGTAATAATGTCGTTTACCTGCAATTCCTGCGGTTCAACCTTGGCGACGTAAATCAGCGACCCCGTCGGATACACCGATTCCATCGAGCCCGACAACACCGAATACGGTTGCAGTCCAAACAACCTCAGTCCATACAGCAAAAATGCTAAAAGTGTTACTAAAATAACAGGAATATTGGAAATAATTTTTAATGTTTTTCTGGTTTTTAAGTTCATTGGCTTAACAAGTCCTCTTAATTTCGAAAATACTGCGCAATAGAGGCATACGTTACGCGAAAAATGTGCTCAGCATAATTATCCTCTTTCGGCATCTGCCCGATATGTACTTTAAATGCAAAATCAAGCATTACGTTGAGTATGTGGTTCAGAATCAACCAAACGTTTGCATCTTCTTTAAAAGCGTCTTTGAATTTTGCAACCAACGGAAGAAAACGCTTTTCATGGGCTTCTGCCGAATACTTTGTAAATTGCGGAGAATAAAAGTAGCGAATGTAGGCAAGGCATTTGTCATGACTGCCAAGCAAAAAACTCCACACAGCATAAAAATAAAAGCGACAGCGCATCTCAAATTCAATGCCTTGATTATACATCACTTCAATATATTGCATTGTCTTGGCAAATAATTCCTCATCCAACACGTCAAATGACGCCGCAAGTAATTCCTCCTTGCTTCCAAAGCAACGATAAATGTACGCTTCATTAATAGAGGTTTCCACGCCTATCGATTTTGTTGTAACTTTTTCCAGTCCATCCCTTGCTATAACCCGTATGGTGCCCTCTATCAACTTTTTGCGAGTTTGATCCGGACTCATTTTCACTTCCTCCTATTTGTAAGTGTTTACTACAAAATTCGGCAAAAAAATGCAAACGCCACGCGTTTGCGACAGTAGCGGACGAATCTGAATTCTCCGTTCTCGTTTTTGCCGGTTTTAAAAGCCGAAGGGCAACATAATGTGTATTATGTAGTACCTTTGGCTTTAGGTAGGGTCAATTTTATCATAGTAAATATTAAAAATCAAGACCTTTTTTAACAAACACAATATGTAGTGTTTATTTAACATTTTTAGACACAATAAAACAGACCTTTTGAAAAAAACGTCGACAAAAGGTCTGATTATTTGCGCCCAAATCAGCCGATAGCTAAGTATGTAAAAATTTTCTTTATTAAAAAACCCTTGATTTTTTTAAATTTGCATGCTATAATTTAAAACCCAACAAAGTAACAAGTCTTGTGTGGGCGTTTTCGTGCAACATAATACACATTTTGTTGTTATATTACCCGTCACCCTGTGTGGCGGGTTTTTTATATTATCAAATGCATATTTTCCATACGACGCTGATGCTCCGCTCCGGTGGTGATAATATAAATGCGAGTGGTATTGATATTGGAGTGCCCAAGAATATCTGCCAGTTTGGCAATATCTTTTTCAATTCCGTAAAACGTTCTGGCAAACAGATGCCGCAGATTGTGCGGAAACACCTTTTGCGGCAAAACGCCTGCCTCTTTGCACAGCTCTTTCATCTGCCTCCAGATATTACTTCGATTGAGCGTTTTGCCATTTCGGGTCACAAATATAGCGCCGCTTGTAATCCCCTTTGCCTTTGCATACTGCAAAAGCTTTTTGCGCAGTGCTTTCACAATGAAAACCTTTCTGGTTTTCCCTTTGCAACAAACCACCGCTTCTGAGCGCTTGACCGCCTCCACCGTTATGCTCTGCAGTTCGCTGACACGAATGCCCGTGCCGCAAATGGTCTGCACCACAAGGGAAAGGCGCTGATTTTTCTTTTGCTCCGCCGCCGCAACAAGCGCCTTATAATCTGCTTTGGTCATTTCCTTATCCTTTGAGCAATACGCTTGCGCCTGCACCTTAAACTGCTTAACGCAAAACTCCTGCCATCCCATAAAGCGCAAAAATGCATTCAGTGCGGCAAGCATGGAATTGGCGCTTCGGACCGCGTAATTTTGCTCCAACATTTTCTTGTAATCCAGCACGATGCCTTTATCAAGCGGTTGCCGTGCCGCGAACTTTAAAAAACAACAAACGTCGTGCACATACTTTTGAATCGTTGACCTTGCTTTTTCATTTTCAAACAAATACTGCTCAAACGATCGAATGGATTGCGGATTAATAATTCTTTTTTCCATCGTCAAACCTCCTATATACTACTTAGTTTGCAAACAATCAATAAATATATCATCTTTTTTGTTAACAAAAAAGAGATTGTGGGAATTCCCACAAGGTCTTTTGATTATTATGTTTCGGATTTATAATAAACTTGCCGGCAGATCGCAAAGATTCGTCCGCAAGAATCTGCGGTAACTTTTCCAGAGGCTGACAAGCATACACAATGGAACTAACGTCTATTTTGCCGCCGTCTTTCAGTTCCAAAGCGCGTTTTTCGTAAAATACGCCTGCTTTCATACCTTATCTTCCAACTCAAAATTTATTTCATAGGTTTCGTCTATCAAAATATATTTTACATTGTGCCGCTTAGCAAGAGTTAACATTTCGGCATTGTCCGCCAAAACGCTCTCAAGAGTGCAGTCCGTATCGTCAAGGCGGTTTTCAATCACGTTTCCGTACTTCTTGATATCATCAAAATGATTTTTGATATATTGTTCACTCATGATAAGGCAACAGTACTTAATATGGGCAAGATATTCCGCTGCAAAATCCTTTTGCCAGTCAAACGGAATATAACAACCCTCAACAATCAGATTCTGCTTGTTTTCAATTGCCGTTTTGACGATTTCGCGCACAATCGGCCACAGATACGAAGTAAGAAGAC
>JAZROO010000035.1:0-5764 GCA_045648705.1 Eubacteriales bacterium
AATGGTACTTTACAGAATGGACAATGCTTCCGCTACATATACACGCGCCACATTTAAAGACAACTGCAAGGGCAACTGGTATTTCAACGCAGTCGAATATTGCGCGGAGCGCGGCATAATTTTTGGGTATGGAAATGGCAAGTTTGGTGTGAATGACGAGATAACGCGTCAGGATATGATGACCATGTTTTTTCGTTTTGCCGAGTTTCAGAACAAGGCTTCAAGTAAAGGAAAAAACTTATTGAAAAATTTTCGGGACGCAGAGCAGGCAGAAACCTATGCGGTTCGGGCAATCAACTGGTGTTTAGAGCAAGGAATTATCAGCGGAACCTCTTTTACAACGATTTCCCCCAACGGTGTTGCCTCTCGTGCGCAACTGGCGCAACTGATTATGAATTATGCTGAAGGTGTGCTGCAAGATGATGTCAGCTCCTATCGAAAAAGCAAGAATAATCCCTACGGAATTGGGATAATGGGTGCTACTTTGTCTGATAAAGCGTTTTCATTTCGCCTGACCGGCTTAGCAGAGGACAAAAAATTGAAAATGCTTGTCCAATACCGAAAGTCTGATAAAATAATTGATACGGATGAGATAACCATTTCTACGAATAAAAAGCAATATTCTTATAATGGGGATGCCACTTCCATCTATATCGGAGATATAGATACCCTGGGTACCTATGCATCATGCTCGGTGCGAGTGATTGTTTACGAGGGAGAAAAGCAAGTTTTTGCAAAGGGATTTTATTTGGGGGATTTCTTCCAACGGTCACCGGACGGAGTGCCGCTGTTTTATAAAGGCGAAAAGGAAATGGACAGTCGCATTCTGCTGTATCACGAATTTACAACTGAGGAACCCAACTCCTCTCAATATGGTGTTGTTTCCACACCGTACCAATTTGAGCAAAATATTTGCGACATACTGGAGCGCGGATATTCTGTTATTCCGTTGCGTTATTTGTATGAGTATCAGGCGGGCAAGCGTGCACTTCCTCAAAAAAGCGTGATTCTTACATTTGATGATGGATATCAGAGCAACTACACTATGATTTATCCTATTCTTGAAAAATACAATATTCATGCGACTATTTTTATGATAATCGACAGTGTCAATAAACCAAACCGTTTGACCTGGAAGGAAATGAAGAAAATGGAGCAAAGCGGCTTGGTAGACATGCAATGCCACTCACAAATGCATTTAGATCATTCGCTTTTAAGCGAACAGCAACTGCATGAATTTTTTGCTTCTTCGTTAGAGGCACTGGATGAAAATCTGGGGCAAGAATCGATACGGATGCTTGCCTATCCATACGGAAAATACACCGAAACAACTATCAAAATAGCCAAAAAATATCAAGTCAAAATGCAGTTAACGACTAACTGGAGAGCGCTGGATATGAATGATTTGCATTTAGATCGTTTGCCGCGAATTACGGTTGGGTATAAATCTGAGATAACAAATCTTTTAAATGTATCAAAATAAAACAAGCCCGTGTTTCATTATAGAAACACGGGCTTGTTTTAAATCTCAAGTTCAAAGTAGGGGATAGAATCTATATCCTTCCACACAAAAACACCGTTTTCAAAGGTCATATAACTATGGGCGCTGTTTTCTTTGGGGATGGACAGTGAGCCGGGGTTGAGAATCAACACACCGTCTTTTGTTTCGTGACGGGGGACATGGGTATGTCCGTGCAAAAGAATTTCACCTGCGCAAAGTGGCGGATTGTTATCAAAAAGATGACCGTGTGTTGCAAAAATACGGTTGCCTTCGATTTCCAAAAACGCGTAATCTGCCAAAACAGGAAACTGAAGCACCATCTGGTCGACTTCCGCTTCGCAATTACCTCTCACACAAAGCACCTTTTCTTTGTGCGCATTGAACATTTCGATTACTTTTTTGGGCGCATAGTCGCGCGGCAGGTCGTTGCGCGGACCGTGATATAAAAGGTCACCTAAAAACAATAACTTGTCAGCACCTTCTTGTTTGAAAATCTCCCACAGCTTTTCGCAATAATAGGCAGAGCCATGCAAATCAGATGCAATTAACCATTTCATATTTCTTTTCTCCTTTCGGGTTTGACATTAATATTAAGAAGCTATATAATATAACCTACAGAGGTGATATTGATGAAAAAAGAACGTTTACACGGGTTGGACGTCATTCGATCTTTAGCAATATTTTTAGTGTTTTTGATCCATATGATTGCCCTTAGTGGAGCCGGTCGGGCAGAGGTACCGGATCTTAAGTGGGGAATCGTAAAATTTGCTCGTTTTCTGGCACTGAATTGTGTGCCGTTGTTTTTGTTGTTGACGGGATTTTTGCAAACCAATAAAAAGTTGTCTTTTAAGCACTATACCGGTGGAATTCCTTTGGTCTTTTCTTATTTTTCGGTATCGGCTATTGTGGCGTTACTGTATACCTTGCAGTTTGGCGCCCCTGGAGACCGCATTGACCGCTTGGTCTTGCACGTATTTGACTTTACTTTCGGATACGCGTGGTATGTGGAGATGTATTTGGGCGTCTTTCTGCTGATTCCGTTTCTCAATATTCTGTTTGATGCCTTGGAGCAACGGGGACAGTTGATATTGATCGGTGTGCTTGTATTTTTGACAATGATGCCCTCATTGGTTGGGAATTTTCAGGTTGCAGGTATTTGGTTTGAGATCATACCTGACTTTTTGGAAAACATGTACGTTATTGCCTATTATTTTATCGGTGCATATATTGCCAAACATCGTCCGTCTCCGAAAAAGTTGTGGTGTGTCATTGTTGCAATCATTGTTTTGCTCGGGGAAACATTAGCGGTTTGGCTCTGGCACGATTCCGAATATGCTTGGCACGTTTGCAATGAATTCAATTGCCTTACTCATACCGTTGTCTCGGTTTGTATCTTTTTGTTTTTCTATGATCTTAAACTGAATTGCAAAGCGCCGAATTTTGTTTTTGGTGAAATATCGGTGTGTAGCTTTGAAATGTATCTTTTGTCTTATTTGACAGATACATATTTTTATCAATATTTGCCGCTTTCTCCATGGCTGGTGCTGATTATAAATTTCGTTGTTTGTTATCTTTGTGTCAGAGTGTTGCGACTTGCTTTGGTGCCGGCAGGGAAAGGGCTGGGCATTTTGGCTGAGAAACTTTTTCTCAAAATTTTAGGCGGCAACACCGCTAAAGCGTGATTAAACAAGCCCAAGTTCTTTTCGTCTTTAATATTTTATCATAGATAATAAAGAAAAACAATCTTTTACTTGGTTTCTGTTACTATTAAAATAATAACCGCACCCCCTTGAAACAAGGGGGTGCAGTTGTTTTATGTAGCATGACCGAAGAGCAATGTGTATTCAAATAACGCCTTAATCTAATATTTTACCGTCGGTAGAAATTGTAACTACTCTCCACGGAATAAATTTACCGCTTGCTTGCAGTCCTTTTTTGACTGCGTTCTCAATGCCGCTGCAGCAAGGCACTTCCATTCGTACCACAGTAACGCTTTTTATATTGTTGTTGGCGATAATGGCGGTGATTTTTTCGGCATAATCGACTTGGTCAAGCTTGGGGCAACCGATGAGTGTGATGTGGTTACGAATAAACTCGTTATGGAAATTGCCGTAAGCAAAAGCGGTGCAATCTGCCGCAACCAAAAGATTTGCTCCGTCAAAATATGGCGCATTTACGGAGACGAGTTTGATTTGCACAGGCCACTGTTGAAGTTGACTTAAAACGTCAGAGGTAGGCTTAATTTTGCAAACCTCGCGCTGAATCGATTTTGCGGCAGTTCCGGGACAACCGCAAGGAAGCGGCTCGGCTTTTTGCTTTGATGCAATAACTGCCGCTTCGTTATAGGCAGGGGCTTCTCTTTCTTCAAAGGTAATTGCGCCGGTAGGACAAGCGGGAAGGCAATCGCCAAGGCCGTCGCAGTAATCTTCTCGCGTGAGTTTTGCTTTTCCACCGATCATTTCAATGGCGCCCTCGTGACAAGCAGTAGCGCAAGCACCGCATCCGTTGCATTTTTCCTCATCAATTTTGATTATTTTTCTAAGCATAGTTTTGCTCCTCTCTTGTTTTTCTGTGATTATTATAGTATAATAATTAAAACAATTCGGTTGTTTTTACAACGGAAAGTGATGTGTTATGAAAAAATATATTAATGTTCTTAAAAGAACGCAGATGTTTGCAGGCGTGGGCGATGATGAGATTGTGGCCATGCTTTCTTGCCTTGGCGCAAGACTTAATACTTATAAAAAGGGTGAATATGTATTGCGGCAAGGTGAGCATCTTTCTGATATCACTGTTTTGGTGGCAGGTAATCTTTATATTCAAAATGATGATTATTGGGGCAATCGCAGTATCTTGGGGCAGGTTGCTGTGGGCGAAACGTTTGGGGAAGCCTACGTTGCGCCCGATAGCGGACCACTGCTCAACGACGTTGTGGCGATAGAGGACAGTGCAGTGATCTTCTTTGATGTAAATAGAATTCTCACCACCTGTTGCTCCGCTTGTCGTTTTCACACGATGGTAGTGCAAAATATGTTTTTTACAATATCCGAGAAAAACCGAAAACTCGTGCAGAAACTCGGGCATATGTCCAAGCGTTCCACACGAGAAAAGTTGATTTCTTATTTGTCTGAACAGACCAAAAAACATAACAGTGCAAAATTCACAATACCGTTTAATCGTCAACAACTTGCTGACTTTTTGTCGGTTGACAGAAGTGCCATGTCCAACGAACTTTGCAAGATGCGCGATGAAGGATTGTTGGAATTCGAAAAAAATCAATTCAGATTACTGCAAGGAGAATAAAATGAAAGATGAATGCTTGATCTGCGGTGCACCGCTAAAATATTTAGAAAATGACACGTTGATGGAATGCACTCTTTGCCACAAAAAAGAAAACAGCAAAACCGTTTGCGAAAACGGGCACTACGTATGTAACGAATGTCATATGCAAGGAATGGATAGTATTGTTGGTCTATGTCTTGCCGAAACCTCAAGCAACCCGATTCAAATTATTCAAAAAATGATGGCGTTGCCGTTTTGCCATATGCACGGTCCCGAGCATCACGTTATGGTTGGGTCAGCATTGCTTACTGCATATAAGAACGCAGGCGGTAAGCTTGATCTGCCGAAAGCCCTCGCCGAGATGCAAACAAGAGCAAAGAAAGTGCCCGGTGGCGCGTGTGGATTCTGGGGTGCTTGTGGCGCAGGTGTAAGTGCAGGAATGTTTATGTCTATTGTGACAGGCTCAACGCCCCTTGCAAATCATGCATGGGGACTTTCCAACCAAATGACCTCCGTTGCCCTTGGCGCAATCGGCAAGGTGGGCGGGCCGCGTTGTTGCAAGCGCGATTCTTATTTTGCTATTATCGAAGCTGTCCGATTTGCAAAAGAGCATCTCGGCATAGAAATGGAACTTGGTGAAATTAAGTGTATTCACTCGGCTCAAAATAATCAGTGTATAGGAGCGAGATGCCCGTTCATTTAGCGGATGGAAAAACATTTGGATAAAAAGACCTATGCTTTGAAACAAAGCATAGGTCTTTTTCTGAAGACTGACCCTAATTTTAATACAAATGCACCCCCTTTTGAGCCAAGGGGGTGCAAAATCATTTTAGGAGGTGCATTTTTAAGAAAAGGGGGGCGCAAGAGTGCAGAAATCTATTTCAAATCACTTGTTTTCTAATTTCTGAAGCCACTCTGCAGGCAAAACATATTCCTTACCATCAATAGAAATCGAATATGCCAAATCGTTATATGAGGTAA
>JAZROO010000036.1:0-2132 GCA_045648705.1 Eubacteriales bacterium
TCCTCCGTTTGCTTCCAAATAAGGAAGTAATTCGTTGATTGCTCGTGAAGATCTCAAAGAGAAAGGTTGTATTTGCGGTGTCGTAGTGGCGCCTTCAAAAATGAATACGGCAGGTCCGTTTGAAATATCCAGTAGATTTTCTTTTGACACCGAGTTGCTTACAAGTCCCCATCCGGCAATCGATGTATCATTCAAAGATAGAAAACTGCTTTTGACAGAGTTTTCTATGTCGCCACGAATGACAACCATTGTGGCACTATGTACGTCAGAGACGATTCCCACCGTGTTATCCTTAAAGAACACTAAATCGCCGCTAACAGGGGTATATCGACCAAAGGATGCGTATTTGCCCAATCGTCTCCACTGTTCTGCCATGGATGTGGCGCCGGTATTGATCGGGAACTCATCCGGAGGCGCACCCGAATAATGCAAACAGAACGATACGAATGTGGCAGACCAATGGCTATAAGGTATTCCGTACCATTCACCATATCGGGTGTACCCGTGTCGTATGCCATCTTGGTTGACTTTAAAATTCAATTTGCTTTCCGTATATCCAACCTGTGTTTTGGCAATACCAACTAAGTCCTTACTAAGATCTCCTGTAAATGGATAATCTTCAAACATTTTCTGCCAATCGAGCTGTGTTTCTACATCAGCCGTATCATCAGAGTAACAGGAAATATCGTGAATGTGCTCGATAAGATTGCATGGTGTTTCTGTGCCTTGGCAACTGTCATCGTGGGTGTGTTCTACAATTCCACAGTCTGCATCACCGGCCAGCGTCAGTCCGGGTTGCCGTAGCCACCAAAATACATCTAACGAAACAACAAGGGAGAGCACTAACAGAATAGCGATCATCCGTGTTTTCCGAACTCTGATTTTTCTTAATTTTCTTAGGCTTTCGCCCAAGGCATCCTGCATGGCTCTCCCTCCTTTCATTTAGATTATAAATGGAGCTCTTAATAAACAAATCCAAGCCGAGAGAACGGCCAAACTCTAACAAAAACTTTTCCGATAATATCTTCTTGCGGTATTGAACCTACAGCCGAGTTGCGGCTGTCAACAGAATTGGAGCGGCGATCGCCCATAACAAAATAACTGGTAGCCGGTACTTTATAGGGGAATTCCAAGTCGCAATCCCCGAGTCCCTTATCTGTTACATACGGTTCTTCCAATCGTTCGCCGTTCACATAAACGTTTCCGTCTGCATCTATCGCTACCTCATCCTCCGGCAATGCGATAACACGTTTTAACAAGATTTTACCTTGATAATAGAAGCCAATTAAATCGCCTCGTTCAAACTTCTTTGTTTTTAAGAGAACTACGATTTCGTCGTGCTCCAATGTTGGCGACATACTATCACCGGATATTTGGAGAATTGGCAGAAACAGCGTTGCAATTAAAACGGCAACTGCGGCAACTACTACCAAAACGGAAACCGTACCACGGAGGGCTTGTCTGTAATAATCTTTCCGTCGTATCCGTTTGCGCTCACTCTGAATTTCGGTAAGCGATGGAACGGATACTTTCTTTTTAGGGTTCCTGAACATCATGTATCCCTCGCTTATTCGTTGTTTTCCTGTTTTTCTAATTTTTCAATTTCAGCACGAAGCTGTTGCCATTTTTTATAATCGGCGCGATAACGTGCCGCCAAAACGGCATATTGTCCTTTACCGTCAGCCATAAGGGATTCAACCTTTTTCTTGGCTTCTTCCATCATTTTCTCACATTCTCTTTGCGTATCTTCTTTCATGGAAGCAATCTCACTCAGGTACAGATCTGCGGTAGACTGAGCAACAGAAAAAATGCCGGTAATATCCGTTGCCGCTTCGGCTATGGAGCCTGCAACGGACAGGTGAATACGGCGGTCTTGTAGTTGCGCTTCTAAGGCGGCAATCTGACCCAGCATCTGTTCCTCATTCTTCTTTAGCTGATAGATAACGTCCACAAGTTCCCGTCTGTTTAATTTTTTTAGTTCTTTACTAATCATAGATCCTTTTCCTTTCGCAGGAAGTTACAATTACTCGTTATGGAAAAACGGGTTTATAGAACAACAATATTACTGTGCGCTATTTACACACACACAATCTCCATAACCTCGTCTATCTCACAGGCTAACGCCGCACAAA
>JAZROO010000037.1:0-10691 GCA_045648705.1 Eubacteriales bacterium
AGCAGCGGTCGACGATCGGCAAGCAAACAACGGCTTGCGCAGACGGAGTCGGGCACCGCAATGGTCGCCCCTGCAAATATCCGTCATTGTAGCCACTTGCAGTTTGTGCAATCCCAAAACGAAATTATATATTCCTCCTTAGCTCAGTCGGTAGAGCACTCGGCTGTTAACCGAGTTGTCGTTGGGTCAAGTCCAACAGGGGGAGCCAAAATAAAAGACACACCATATGGTGTGTCTTTTATTTTGCTTTCTTGATGATTTGAATTACCAAGAACTTGATCAATATCGTGCCTTACCGACTGAGCGAGCGAAGTCGGTAGGGACGTTTGCGAGCGCGTCCGGTGGACGATGAAGCGAGCAATAAGGAGCAGCAGCGGTCGACGATCGGCAAGCAAACAACGGCTTGCGCAGACGGAGTCGGGCACCGCAATGGTCGCCCCTGCAAATATCCGTCATTGTAGCCACTTACAGTTTGTACAAACCCACAAGTTATATATTCACTTAATACTCTGTTTCAAACCTTGTCGGTGCGACACCGAAATGCGCTTTAAAGCATCGGGTAAAGTAGTTTGCATCAGAAAATCCACATTCGGCGGCTATGTCTCCAATACCGTTTTCCCCGTTTCTGATTTTTTTGCTGGCACGCTCCAAACGGTAGATTTTTAAATAGGTCATCGGTGTCAACCCTGTTGCCGCCTTGAATTTTCGGCAAAGGTGCGCTGACGAATAACCGAATTTTTCGCACAGCATCTCGGTATTGATTTCTTGCGCAAAATTTTCTTCAAGATAATCCACTATTTTCCGTACCGAAGCATTTTT
The DNA here is from genome assembly GCA_045648705.1 of Eubacteriales bacterium. Taxonomy (GTDB): domain Bacteria; phylum Bacillota; class Clostridia; order Oscillospirales; family QAKW01; genus Firm-08. Next base: position 820 of record JAZROO010000037.1, read on the forward strand.
CGGCTTGGAACTAAGCTCTAAAAGATGCTTTTGATAAAAAAGTGAAATCAGCTTGTAAATTTTTGAAGTTCTTTCCATTTCATTTGCAGACTCATCACTGTGAATCGCATCAAAACAACTCACCGTTTCTTCATCAGCGGCAGTACTTTTAAAGACGGCTCTACCATCAAAAATCGGAGGAAGCAGATTTTTGCAAACTTCTGTTTCATTATAAAATGAACGCACGTCAAACATCAAAACATCATATTTTACCGATTCATCCAAGGTATATCCCATATGTAACGCTTTGGGTGATATAATCATCATCTCCCCTGCTGACAATACCACCTGCCTGGTTTCGTATTCCACATAAAGTTTGCCGCTTTGGATTCTCAAAATTTCCATACCGTTGTGCCAATGCAAACGAAACGCCCTTTCATTTGCATCTAATTCATAATGCAATATTCGAGTAGCTGAGGCATTATATCTGGCAGGTTTATCTTGCAATGATTCTTTTTTCATTTTTTCCTCCAAAATGTCAAAATAATGCTAAATTTTGCGAATTTTATTCTACCAATATGTCATATTTTATGCTACCATATGCTTGAAGAAAAATCAACAAAAGGAGATAAAAAAGCATGAAAACTTACACAGTTGCACTCATTGGTGCCGGCAGTCGCGGTACTTCTTATACCGATATTATGAAAGACTGCCCCGAAAAATTCAAAGTAGTCGCAGTTGCTGAGCCCGTCAAAGGCCGCAGAGAAGCCATCCAACAAAGACACAATATTCCCGATGAAATGTGTTTTCTCGGTTGGGAAGAAATGCTTGCAAAGCCCAAATTGGCAGACGTTGTTCTGATTTGCACCATGGATGAAATGCACTATGAGCCTGCCCTTAAAGCCATTGATCTTGGATATGACATTTTGCTTGAAAAGCCTGCCGCACAAACCGCACAAAAGTGTGTTGATATTGCAAAGGCTGCTGAGAAAAAAGGCGTTAAGGTACTGGTTTGTCACGTACTCAGATATACTCCTTTCTTTAAACAAGTAAAGCAAGTTTTGATGGATGGTGTAATTGGTGACGTTATCTCGATGATTCACGTGGAAGCCGTAGGCAACGTTCATCAAAGCCATAGCTACGTACGCGGAAATTGGCACGATGAAAACGCCACCACCCCCATGCTTCTTGCCAAAAGCTGTCACGACATTGATATCATTCAATGGTTACTCGACAAACCTTGCAAAAAGGTACAATCCTTTGGCGAGCTGACCTATTTCACCGAAAAAAATGCCCCCGAGGGTGCTCCCACCCGTTGCATCGACGGTGGTTGTCCCGTTGAAAGCACCTGCCCCTACAACTGCAGAAAGCTTTATTATGATGATAAGGAAAACAGTTGGTTCCGCCGTGCTTGTACCCGTGGTATTGCCGCAAAAGAAGATCCCACCGATGAAGAAGTTATGACTGCACTGAAAACCACCGATTTCGGTCTGTGTGTTTTCCATGCCAACAACAACGTAGTTGACCATCAGGTTGTTAATATGGAATTTGACGGTGGCGTTACCGTATCCTTCTCTATGAACTGCTTTAACAAGGGCGGCAGATTCATCCGCATTTTCGGCACCAAGGGTGAACTTACTGCTTACGCAAAACAAAGCGACATTCAGGTTTACACCTATGAAGACGGTGAGACCCGCGCTGTTAAATTATCTGCCGCAGACGAAAGCATTATGTCCGGTCACGGCGGCGGCGACCGCGGTATCGTGCACGAACTTTATGAGTATCTTGACGGAAGCTACAATGGTTTCTGCGCGGCTGACATTCACGTTTCTGCCAAAAACCATCTGATCGGCTTTGCCGCTGAAAAGTCCCGTAAAAACGGCACGGTTGAAGATGTTGACAATTTCTTTAACGATTACGGATTTAAAAACATCTATTAATTCATTGCTTGACTACCCGAAGAAATTCTTCGGGTAGTTTTTTATGGGTCGGAGTTTAAAAACATACTTGATTTGTAGGTAGTGCAGTGATATACTGTTAGCGGTTTAAAAAGAAAGAAGGAAAAATAATGAAAAAAGAATTTTATTTAAAACCAAAATTGTTTTCTGTTTTAAAAAATTACACCTTTTCGCAACTTGCCAAAGACGTGGTAGCAGGTATCATCGTTGCAATCATTGCCCTGCCCCTCTCCATTGCACTTGCCATTGCCTCCAACGTACCGCCCATTAACGGTGTGTATACCGCCATTGCGGCAGGCTTTGTGGTTAGTTTGTTCGGTGGCAGTCGCATTCAGATTGCAGGTCCCACCGCCGCTTTTGCCACCATCGTGGCAGGCATTGTTACAACGCACGGAATGGATGGGTTGTTTCTTGCTACCTTGATTGCCGGTATAATGCTGATTTTGATGGGCGTGTTCAAACTCGGTCGCCTCATTAAATTTATTCCTTATACCATTACCGTCGGTTTCACGGCAGGTATTGCCGTCACCATCCTTGTGGGTCAAATCAAGGATTTTCTCGGTTTGAGTTATTCGGGCACCCATATCGAAACCTTTGAAAAATTGATGGCAAACATCCATCATATTCATACGTTTAATTGGCAAGCTTTCGTGGTCGGCATTGTTTGCCTTGGTGTGCTGATCATCTGGCCGAAGTTTGAAAAAAGAGTGCCGCCGTCACTGATAGCTGTGTTTGTCGGTGTTGCAATGGTACTGTTGATTCCCGGATTTTCCGACAACGTTAAAACCATTGCCGATCTTGGAAAAATCCAAGGCGGATTGCCGAAGATTGACTTTGCAGGAATGGATTTCAGTCTTTCTAAAATCACTGCCGTTTTGCCCAGCGCCTTTACCATTGCCATTTTGGCGGCAATTGAGAGTTTGCTGTCCTGCGTGGTAGCGGACAGTATGGTGCACTCCCGTCACAATTCCAATGCCGAGCTTGTAGCGCAAGGTCTTGGCAACATTGCCTCGGTTTTCTTTGGCGGCATTCCTGCCACAGGCGCCATTGCCCGTACCGCCGCCAATGCCAAAAATGGTGGTCGCACCCCCATTGCCGGAATGATACACGCTGTTATTTTGCTGTTGGTCGTACTCTTTTTGATGCCGTATGCCAACTACATCCCGATGCCTACCATCGCCGCCATTTTGATTATGGTTGCTTACAATATGAGTGAATGGAAAAAGTTTGTGCGTCTGTGCAAAACCGCCCCCAAAAGTGATATTGCCGTGTTGGTGGTCACTTTCGCGCTGACCGTAGTATTCGATCTGGTCATTGCCATCGAGGTTGGCATGGTGTTGGCGGCACTCCTCTTTATCAAACGAATGAGTGATGAAAGTTTTGTTTCCAATTGGACATACGTTGATTCCGTCAACGATCAGGATAGTCTGGATCTTAAGATCGTTCCGAAAAACGTACGAGTCTATGAAGTCAGTGGACCGATGTTCTTCGGTGCCGCCGAGCGTATTTTGGAAATCAGTTTTAAAGAATATACCGAATGCCTGATTTTGCGCATGCGCGCCGTACCGTCGCTTGACGCTTCTGCTATGAACTCTTTGGAACAACTGCTTTCGCAATGTCAACAACGCGGTGTACGCCTGATTCTTTCGCACGTTAATCCTCAACCCTTAGAGGTTATGAAAAAATCCGGATTTTATGAAAAAGTCGGTGAAGACAATTTCTGTTTGCACATCGATGATGCATTACATCTTGCGCAAAACTAATCTTCAAAGAGGGACGTTTGCCGTCAGCAAACGTCCCTCTAAAATTTTTCTTGCACATAATAGAAAAATAATGTAAAATAATAATATATTATCCAGCAAGGAGGAACTTCTATGCCAACTTTGAACATTATGAAATTACCCACCAAGCGAAGCAACTTGTTTTTACGCGTAGCGATGGGGCACTTTGCCACCAGCAATTGCCACAGTAACTACTATATTGACGTAGTATCGCAAAAAGCGCGTATTTCCGAAGCCAAAGCCGTAGCCAAAGCGCTACGTTCCTATTACTATGCAGATACGATTGTGGACACCGTACTGTGCCTTGACGGAACAGAAGTCATCGGTGCCTGCCTGGCAGACACTTTGGCAAAAGACGATTTTCCGAATCTGAACGTTCACAAATCTATTTACGTTGTTACCCCCGAAGCAACGGCAAGTGGGCAGTTGCTGTTTCGTGACAATATCATTCCCATGATCGCCGGTAAAAACGTTATGATCCTTGCCGTTTCGGTAGCTTCCGGCAAAACAGTTGAAGCTGCTATTGAAGCTATCAATTATTACGGCGGTACCGTTTCCGGTATTTCCGCCATTTTCTCAACTGCCAAAGAATGTCGCGGTCTGCCGGTACATTCGGTATTTGACCCCAACGACCTGCCGGGATACCAATGTTATCCCTCACACGAATGCCCCATGTGCAAGGCAGGCGTAAAGGTAGACGCTTTGGTCAACAGCCACGGTTTTTCAAAATTATAATTACGCCATACTCCCCGCGTTCTTTCCCCATGAAAGAACGCGTTTTTTTATTGCCAAATCCGCTTTATTATATATTATATAAAATTGACAATTTATTTATTATATGATATTATATTATTTGTTGTAAAAAACAAGTTAAAGGAGATATAAAATCATGGATAAAGTTTTAGAAATTTTAAATTCCATCCGCTCAGATGTGGACTATGAAAACGAAAACGCATTGATTGACGACGGTATTTTGGATAGTTTTGATGTCGTAAGTGTTGTCGGTGAATTGTGTGATGCTTTTGATATCACCATCACCGCTGAAGATATTGAACCCGAAAATTTCAACAGTGTTGCTGCTATTGTAGCACTGGTAGAGCGTTTGCAAGACGAAATCTAAGGTAAAGGTGGACTGACTATGTCTTTTACTTCATTTTCATTTTTTGCATTTTTGGCATTGGTAGTAGTGGCATACTATCTTGTTCCGAAAAAACTGCAATGGCTGGTACTGTTACTGGCAAGCTACGGCTTTTATTTATATTCGGGAATCGGTCAGGTTTTCTATCTGCTCACCACCACACTGGTTTCTTACGGTGCGGGACGTTGGATGCAAAAAATCAGAGATGATTCTCAGAAAAAAATCGATGCTTTGGGCGAAAGTGCCACCAAAGAACAAAAGCGTGATATCAAGAAGGGCATTGCTCGTCCCATACGCGCCATTCAGGTATGCACCGTTTTGTTCAATCTGGGCACCTTGGCTTTTATCAAATGCATCAATCAGCTGGTAGGCAGTGCCAACGACCTATTCAGCTTATTCCATTGGGATGTTTCCATGCCGATGATGAACATCATTGTTCCGCTGGGACTTTCCTATTATACCTTTAACTCCATCGGTTACCTTGTCGATGTGGGCAGAGGCAAATATGCCGCTGAAAAGCATATTGGTAAATTTGCTCTGTTTACCTCCTTCTTCCCCTCTATCGTTCAAGGCCCCTTGTGCCGTTTCGGTGACGTGGGAGTGCAACTGCAACAAGAACACAAATTTGATTATAACAACGTAAAATTCGGTGCACAACTCATTTTGTGGGGCTTGTTTAAAAAGTTGGTCATAGCTGACCGTGTTGCCGCCATCACCGCCACCATCTTTAATCCCGATTTTATGGGACAGTATAACGGTACACACGTATTTTTCGGTGTACTTGCATATTCCTTCCAGATTTACGGTGATTTTTCCGGCGGAACCGACATTGCACGCGGTGCGGCACAAATGTTGGGCATCGACCTGCCTGTTAACTTCGAGCAACCCTTCTTTGCCACCTCTCTGGCTGATTTCTGGCGCAGATGGCATATGTCTTTGGGTGCTTGGATGAGAGAATATGTTTTCTATCCCGTTATGCTTTGTAAGCCGGTAACGGCACTGAGCAAAAAGTTCCGTCAGAAATACGGCACCTATGCCGGCAAAATGGTTCCGTCCGTTGCCGCTCCGCTCGTCGTATTTTTCTTAATCGGCATCTGGCACGGTGTTACCTGGCAATACGTTACCAACGGTCTTTACAATGCGCTGTTGATTTCCGGCAGTGTAGCCCTTGCCCCCGTATATGAATGGCTGATTAAAAAACTGCGCATCAACACGGAAACGTTCAGCTGGCGCCTGTTCCAGATCGGCCGCACCTTTATCCTGCTTTGCATCTCCCGTATCATCGTAAAGGCACCCTCTTTGCGCGATGCTTTTTCGATGATCAAGGCAATGTTTACCACCTTTGATCCCGACTTTTTGTTGGGTGCAGGCGGCAAAATCTTTACCTATGGTGTTGAACAAAAAGGTATGCTGATTCTTGCCATTGCCATTTTGATTCTCTTTGCCGTCGGCATTATGCGCGAAAGCGGCATCAAAATGCGCGAAACCATTGCAAAACAAAATATTCTGTTCCGTTGGGCACTTGTAATCGGACTGATCGTATTTATTTTGATTTTCGGTATTTACGGACCTGCTTACAATGCCAGTGATTTTGTTTACGCGAATTTTTAACGGAGGAACGCGAAAATGACAAAAAAGCAAATATTGCGTGTCACAGCTTTTCTCCTGATCATATTTATGGTATTGCTTGTACTCAACGATCTGTTTGAGTTTTCAAACGATACAGAACAAAGCAGACGGTATTACACCTATCGGACTTTAGAAAAGGATACCGTTGACGCCCTTTTCTTCGGCACCAGCGGCATTGACCGATACTGGATTCCCTCACAATGCTATGAAGATTACGGCATTACCTCTTACCCGCTTTCAACCGACGGGTTTCTCCCCTGGCTTTACCCCTATATAATTGATGAGGCGCTTTCCAAACAAGATGCAAAACTGCTCATTTTGGACATCCGCCCCTTTACCCAAGAAGTATATAGCCGTAAAACAGACGCCATTGATGCCACCTCCCGAACTTTTTTGGACATTCTTCCGCTTTTTTCCGTCAATCGCACCAAAGCGGCGTTCAAAACAATGGAAATTTTGCATCAGATCAGCATAGAAAACAACGAAACCGTACGTGCAAGATTTAACCCCTCTTACTTCTTTTCCTTTTACCGCTATCATCATATGTGGGAAGAGGATAATTACAGACTGCAAAATCATTGGGGAAGTAAGCCGCATCTTTACGGCGGATACTATTTCAACGAACCGGACGTGTTGCGTATAAATGAGCAAACGCCGGCATACAAGTCAGACAAACTTGCTTCTTTAGAAGCACCTTGCGAGCAGGCGCTGTATGATATAATTGAGTATATCAAAGAAAAAGATCTAAACGTATTATTTCTGAACACACCGCAATGCCACACGGTATCAGAATGTGAGCGTGCCAACACGGTTTATAAAATTCTGGAACAAGAAGGTATGAATTACGTTCATTACTACGATCTTGAAAGTGAAAGCGGCTTTTCTATTGACCTGGACGTTGGCAAAGATTTTCAAGATGCCGGACACGTAAACTTTCACGGTGCTACCAAATTCACAGAGACTTTTTCTCGTTATATTAAAGAACACTATCAACTTCCCGACCGTAGACAAGAAAAGCTTGCCGACTGGGAAGGGTTGCACCAAAGACTACTGGATAAAATCGAGGACATTAAGAAAAATAACAAAGACACGTTAGAAAACAATATTACTAAAGAGGCTAAACTACAAACGACCATTGAAGAGCTCACCGTTGAAGTAAGTGAAGCCAAAAAGATCAACAAATAATTCATCATCGAATTTGTGATTTGATGAACCCCTTTAGAAAGGAGGACGTTATGACAAAAAAGCAACTATTACGCGCCACGGCGTTAATTTTAATATTGCTTATGACTTTTTTGATTCTAAATGATATGTTTGAGTCAAAAAACTCAGGACTTGCCAGCAAACGTTTTTATACCATTCGCACGCTGGAGGAAGATACGGTGGATGCACTTTTCTTCGGAACCAGTGGTATTGACCGTTATTGGATCGCCTCACAAGGATATGAAAATTACGGTATAACCTCTTATCCTCTTTCGTGCGACGCTTTTCCCGCATGGCTGTATCCATACGTAATTGATGAGGCGCTCTCTAAACAAGATGCCTCTCTCATCGTTTTGGATATTCGTCCCTTTACACAAAGCAACTACACCAGAAAGCTGGATACCCTTGATGTCCGTGCCAGACGCGTGCTGGACGTGCTTCCTGCGCTTTCTGTCAATCGCACCAAAGCCGCCTTCAAAACCATGGAAATCTTGCATAAGGTTAATCTGGAAAAAATGAAGACAGGCGCCGACACCACAGAGAAGGATCATCCGAGAATTGATATTTCCTATCTTTTCTCTTTTATCCGTTATCATCAAATGTGGGAAGAGAAGGACTATACACTGGATGACCATTTGGGAAATGACCCCCATCTTTATGGCGGCTTCTTTTTCAGTGAATCTCTTACCCTGCGAGCCAAGGAGCAGCAGTCGGTGTATGATCCCGACACTTTCCAAGAATTAGATGCCATCAGTGAGCAAGCCCTTTATGATGTCATTGAGTATGTCAAAGAAAAAGATCTGAACGTTTTGTTCTTGGATACCCCCCAGTGCCGCACAAAAAAAGAATGTGCACGTGCCAACACGGTCTATAAGATTTTAGAGCAAGAAAATATGAAGTATCTCCATTATTATTCTACTGAAAGAGAAACCGGTTTTTCCGTTGATCTGGATTTGAAGAAGGATTTCTACAATCCCGGACACGTAAATTTCTACGGTGCTACCAAATTTACAGAAAACCTTGCTCTTTACTTAAAAGAGCACTATGAACTTCCCGACCGCAGACAAGACGAGAAGGCCGCTGCCGATTGGGAAGGAGTGCACGACAGACTGCTGACTAAGTTGGAAAAGGTCAAAGAGAAAAAGATCAAGCAGCAAGAAGCGCAAAAACAAGAACTTGAAAAATTGCAAAACAGCAACGCTTTATTAAACAAAGAAATAACTCTCGCAGAAAACATAAAATAGTTTATTTGGTGACACCGCTACTTTCACATAGCGGTGTCACTTTTTTCTATACAATACTTTTATAAAAGGGTGGAAATTATATAATTGATATGCTATAATAATTGTAGTTAATTTTAAAAACAAAGGAGAAAATACATTATGAAACAAGAAGTTTTAGAAATTTTAAAATCCATCAGAGCCGATGTAGATTACGAAAACGAAACCGCTTTGATCGATGACGGTATTTTGGATAGTTTTGACGTTGTAAGTGTTGTTGGTGAACTTTGTGATGCATTTGATATTACCATCACTGCTGAGGACATTGAGCCTGAAAACTTTAACAGCGCCAATGCCATCATTGCTTTGGTAGAGCGTTTGCAAGACGAAATTTAAGAGGAGAATACCAATGCTGAATTCTATTGCGCTGATTATCCAGCAAAAAGCAGCAGAACATCCCCAAAAACTTGCTATTGTTGCAGGTGGAGAACCCTGCGATTATGCAAAACTTGCCGAATATAACCGCCGCGCCGCCTTGTTCCTTCAAAATAAAGGTGTAAAAGCGGGTGAGCGTATCATTGTAGAAGCAGATCATATCCTGCCCTATATTTATTTATGGTATGGTATTCAGCTTCTCGGTGCCACCTTTGTTCCCTTGGAAAAAGGAACACCCTCTAAGAGAATTGCAGAAATTGCAGATGAACTGCAAGCATCCACCATCGTTACCTTAACCGAGCGTGACGATTTGGAGGGCGCTTGGGCTTTGGAAACCATTATGGCGGACATTTTGGCTACCGAAGATACCTTCAAAGGCGTAAATCCTGCCGATAATGATTTGGCTGAAATTTTGTTTACCACCGGCACCACCGGTAAATCCAAGGGTGTTATGGTTTCCTATGCCAATCAAATCAACATTGCACTGGCAGGCATTGAAACCACCAACATTCAGCCTGACAACGTTTGG
>JAZROO010000038.1:0-51365 GCA_045648705.1 Eubacteriales bacterium
GGTGCCAAGACCGATATCATCGTCATCATCGAAGGATTGCTTAAGGTCAATCTCTTCACCAATTTCATCAAGAACCTTAATATCAAGTCCTAAAGACTGGAGTTCCTTAATAAGAACCTTGAATGATTCGGGAACGCCGGGTTTAGGAATATTTTGACCCTTAACGATAGATTCATAAGTCTTAACACGGCCTACAACATCGTCCGACTTAACGGTAAGAATCTCTTGCAATGTATAAGCAGCACCGTAAGCTTCAAGTGCCCAAACTTCCATCTCACCGAAACGCTGACCACCGAACTGAGCTTTACCGCCCAAAGGCTGTTGAGTAACGAGTGAGTAAGGACCGGTTGAACGAGCGTGAATCTTATCGTCAACCAAGTGATGGAGCTTGAGGTAATACATATAACCAACAGTTACAGGATTATCGAATGGTTCACCTGTTCTGCCATCGAACAATTGAGTTTTAGCATCCTCATTAAGTGGGATACGTGAGAAGTCAAGCGCTGCAGAATCCTTATATTCATAACCATCTTCCTTAGTTTGCTTTTCAGCCAAACGGAAGCATTCGCGAATGTCTTCTTCGTGCGCACCGTCAAATACAGGTGTGCAAATATGCCAGCCAAGCGCTTTTGCAGCATAACCTAAGTGAACTTCAAGTACCTGACCGATATTCATACGAGAAGGAACGCCCAATGGGTTAAGAACGATATCAAGTGGTGTACCATCTGGTAAGAATGGCATATCTTCGCTTGGTAATATACGTGAAACAACACCCTTATTACCGTGGCGGCCCGCCATCTTATCACCAACAGAAATCTTACGCTTTTGTGCAATGTAGCAACGAACTACCACGTTAACACCAGGAGAAAGTTCTGAAGAATTTTCTCTTGTAAATACCTTAACATCAACGATTGTACCGTATTCACCGTGGGGAACGCGCAAGGATGTATCTCTAACCTCACGTGCTTTTTCACCGAAGATTGCACGAAGCAGTTTTTCTTCTGCAGTCAGTTCGGTTTCACCCTTGGGGGTAACCCTACCAACCAGAATATCACCGCTGCGAACCTCAGCACCGATACGGATAATACCGCGCTCGTCCAGATCTTTCAGCGCATCATCACCAACGTTGGGAATGTCGCGTGTGATTTCTTCCGGACCGAGTTTGGTGCTTCTGGCCTCGATTTCATATTCTTCAATATGAATAGAGGTATAAACATCGTCTTTCACCAAATTCTCATTCAGCAAGACGGCGTCTTCGTAGTTGTAACCTTCCCAGGTAACAAAGCCGATCAAGGCATTCTTACCCAGAGCGATTTCACCGTTGCAGGTGGAAGGACCGTCAGCAATAATCTGGCTTTCCTTAACCTTCTCGCCTACCTCAACGATGGGACGCTGATTGATGCAGGTACCCTGGTTGGAGCGCAGGAACTTAACGAGTTCATAAGTTTCCTTTTCACCCTTACCGTAGTTGAGCACGATCTTGTCAGCGCTGACGTATTCAACCACACCATCTCTCTTGGCAAGAACACAAACGCCACTATCGTGTGCAGTTTTATGTTCCATACCGGTACCGATGATGGGAGCCTGTGTCTTGAGCAGCGGTACAGCCTGACGCTGCATGTTCGCACCCATCAAGGCACGGTTTGCGTCGTCATTTTCAAGGAAGGGAATCATTGCGGTAGCAACAGAAACCATCATCTTGGGAGAAACGTCCATATAATCGATACGATCTCTCTCAATTTCGATGATTTCTTCTCTGCGACGGGCAGTAACCTTTTCGGAAGCAAATCTACCCTCTTCATCCAGAGGCTCGTTTGCCTGAGCAACGATGTAGTTATCCTCGATATCTGCTGTCATATACTCAATAATGTCGGTTACCTTACCGGTTTCCTTATCTATTTTAAGATAGGGAGCCTCGATGAAACCGTAATCATTGATACGTGCAAAAGATGCAAGATAGGAAATCAAACCAATGTTAGGACCTTCGGGAGTTTCAATAGGACACATTCTGCCGTAGTGAGTATAGTGAACGTCACGAACCTCAAATCCGGCGCGGTCACGGGACAAACCACCGGGACCAAGAGCAGAAAGTCTTCTCTTATGTGTCAACTCAGCCAAGGGGTTGGTCTGATCCATAAACTGAGACAAGGGAGAAGAACCAAAGAATTCCTTAATGGCGGCTACTACGGGACGAACGTTGATAAGCGCCTGAGGCGTTACTACGTCCAGATCCTGCAGAGACATTCTCTCCTTGATAGTACGTTCCATACGAGCAAAGCCGATACGGAACTGATTTTGCAACAACTCACCGACACAACGGATACGACGATTGCCCAAATGGTCAATATCGTCTGTCGTACCAATGCCGTAAGAAAGGCAAATCAAATAGTTGATAGAAGAGCACATATCATCGTAAATGATGGTTTTGGGGACCAGATCATTGATGCGCTCGATAACACTTGCTTTGATAGCTTCATCATCTTCGCAGTTTTCCAGAATCTCTTGCAAGATGGAGAAACGTACCTTTTCGGTAACGCCGCATTCTGCGGGATCAAAGCCAACAAACTTGCTCATATCGACCATACCGTTGGAGAAAACGCTTACGCGCTTGTCGTCCACCATAACGTCGATACGGGTAATACCGCTTTCTTCGATAGCAAGAGCGGTAGCTTTGTTCAGCTTTTCGCCTTCCAAAGCAATGATTTCACCGGTCATCGGAGCAACCGCGTTTTCAGCCAAAGTACAGCCGATCAAACGCTCGCCGAGAGCCAGTTTCTTGTTGTATTTAAAACGACCGACCTTGGAAAGATCATAACGCTTTTCATCAAAGAACAAATTGCCCAGATGAGTTTCTGCGCTTTCAACTGTGGGCGGTTCGCCGGGACGAAGCTTCTTGTAAACTTCCAAGAGACCTTCCTCGCGGTCATGCGCCAAGTCTTTTTCCAATGTTTTGGCGATCAGTTCGCCTGCACCGAATACATCGGTAATCTCACTGTCACTTGCGTAGCCGATGGCGCGCAGGAAAGTAGTTACCGGCAGTTTGCGGTTTTTATCAATACGAACATAGAACACGCCTGCAGAGTCGGTTTCATACTCCAACCATGCACCGCGGTTCGGAATAACGGTAGTCTTATAAATAGGATTACCGGCTTTATCAAATTCCGTAGTGAAATAGATACCGGGGGAACGAACCAACTGAGATACAACAACACGCTCAGCACCGTTAATAATAAAGGTACCACTGTCTGTCATAATCGGGAAATCACCCATAAAGATTTCCTGCTCTTTGAGTTCACCGGTCTCATTATTGGTCAGACGTACCTTTGCTTTAATGGGGGCAGCATATGTCGCATCTCTGACCTTACATTCAGTCACCGAATACTTCGGCTCTTCGTCCATGGTGTAATCCAAAAAGTCCAGTACCAGATTACCCGAATAATCCGTAATGGCAGAAACATCACGAAATACTTCCTTGAGACCCTCTTCTAAAAACCACTGATATGATTTCTTTTGGATCTCGATGAGGTTTGGCATTTCGAGTGCCTCTTTAATTTTCTGAAAGTTCATTCTGGTAGTTTTTCCCAAGACTTGTTCTTTCACCATAAAAACGCTCACTCCATTTCTTTTTTACAACGCCTGCAGAAAAGTCCCAAACTCTTTCCCACAGCTCATTTCTAACACATTTTTGCTTTGGAATATCGCCTTGTCAAATCGTCAAAATAATATAACAAAGGCATTATATTCCATTATGATACAGTATAATATTCTAACATAGGTTTTTTATCAAGTCAAGCACAAAAACAAAAAAACTTGAATATATTTGACAATTATTTTTTCTTTATATATAATTAAGGAAAGAAATCTAAGTTTTGGAGGACTGTATGTCATCAATAATCGGCAAAAATTTTACCGTTTCGCTTTTCGGAGACGGTAATTCAGATGTAGTAGGCGCTGTAATTGAGGGGCTTCCGTGCGGATTTGCTCCCGACACTGCTTTGCTTAAAACCATCGGTGAATATAAAATTGTCAGTGGTATGCATAACGAAAAGTGCAGCGGAACACCGCTTTGTGTCCTGTTCCCCACACCCAAACAACCCAAACTTACCGAAACGGTTTCGAAAGATATTATGCGCCCTGCGCTTGATGACCTCGGTGAATATAAAAAATCCGGTGGCAAAATGGTACTTCGAAACGGCCATCACTATGCCGCCTTGTTGCAACAAGCAATTTTATTTGCAGGAGAACTTGCCTGTCAGTTGCTTGGGGAGAAAAACATTCACGTTTACTCGCATATTCTGCAACTGGGTGAAGTGAGTGATGATTCCTTTGCGGAAATTTCCCGTTTGCAAGATATACTCCCCTCTCTGTCCAAAGGCGAACTCCCTGTGATTGACAAGCGCAAAGAAATGCTGATGAAACTTGCCATCACCCAAGCGCAAAACAACGATGATACCTTAGGCGGCAAAATCGAAGCCACCGTTACAGGTCTTGACGCCGGTGTGGGCGATGCTATTTTTGCAGGACTGAAAAGCCGACTTTCTCAGTCGCTTTTTGCCTTACCACAAATCTGCGCCTTAGAATTCGGCAAAGGTGTTGGCGCCGCCGCCATGACCGGCAGTGAATACAACGACCTTCCTTTTATGGACACCACTTGCGGCAAAGCAGTGACGCAAACCAACCATTGCGGCGGCATTGAGGGAACGATGAGCAACGGTATGCCCTTGTTGCTTACCGCAACTTTTGCCCCCTCCCCTTATATTGCCAAAGCGCAGGGCTCAGTACATCGCAGTGAACAACGCGGTGCCACCCTGCCGCCATTTGAGTCCCCTGTGTTCGATTTCAAAATCAAAAACGAACTGGTACGTGCAGTAATTGCTATTACCATTATTGACGCTTTAAAATAATTATAGTTTAAAAACCTATACCCAAGGAGTAAAAAATGAAAAAAGCTTTCCGCCCCCTTACCTTTCTTTTATGTGTTTTTCTGTTACTGAGTGCTCTGCCACTGAGCGCCGCGGCAACCGAAACTACGCCACCGCCCGTTGATCCCATTGAAGCACTTCCCTTTACCGTAACCCACTTCTTTTCCTCGGCTGAATATGACGAAAGCACACATACCATAAATTTCTTCGTTCCGGACGACATTACCGAATTGGAACTGACTTTAGTGTTTGACGAAGGCTTTAGCGGAACCCTTTACGCTGACCCTGCACTCACTCAGCCTGTAAAAATAAATAAACAGGGAAATTTCAATGTAAAACCCGCGCAAATGCACACTTATTTATATATAAAATGTAACCAACAAGCCGATATCACGTATTGCCTCGATATCATTTCATTTCGTACACCGATAGAATATCGGGACGATCATCTCGTTGCCGATTGGGCGCGCGTATATGTTAATTACTGCAATGAGTTGGGCTATGGCATCATCTGCGGTGACCAAAACGGCAATGCAAACCCCAATCACCCCCTGACCCGTTATGAGATTGCTACGATTGCCGCCAAAATGTCGGGGACTGACACATCGCTCTTTTCCACGTCCAAGCTTCCCTACAAAGACAGCATTGCTTCCTGGGCAAAACCGAGTGTCAATGCCATGACCGTTTTAGGCATCATCAGCGGACATAAAGTGCAAAAGAATCTTTATTACTACGGCAGTGACAACGTCACTCGTGAGCAAGTCGCCAAGATTATGGTGGAACTGGCACTTTTAAAAGAGAACACTCATAAAAGCGCCACTAAGCTTTACAAAGAAAACAAACAAGCCTATGACAAGGCACTGTCTGAATTTGCAGACGTTAAAGACATTTCAAATTGGGCAGTGCCTTATATGGCACTTGCCGTCAGTCACTACAAATTTCTCAGCGGTTCCAAGGAAAAAGGTGCTCTTTACTTAAATCCCAAAAAAGACATCACCCGCCAAGAGATGACAGCTATTGTAGCAAGAGAACTCAACTATGACATTAATGCTCTTTTAGAAAATCTGCTGACCAAGGTAAAAAGTTCTCTTGACTCTACCAACAAGCCAAAGTCTGAACTTGTGGCAGTTAAGAATGCCTTTAGTAAGGCACAGTCTGCTTTTCAAAGTTCTTCCAAGCGCAAAAAAGAAAACGCTTACGTTGATTTGTACATTGAAGCCAAAGATGCCTTTCATCGCTACGTGGTATATCTGAGTCCATCCAATCAAATGACCAATCCCTATACCGGAGTAGATACGAACGAAGGTGCGCAGATGCAAGCGGTAGCCGACTTGCTCAAACCGATGCTTGAAAAAATGGGATTTGTCGTTTACATTGCCGACCCCAACTCCAATATACGCGTAAGAGATAAAGATGCGCTCAAGAAAAATGCTGACATTTACGTTGCCATTCATTCCAATGCAACTACCGGCGCCAACAACGGCGGCTATCAAGGATCTCTTGTTTTCCATTCCAACAATGCCGGCAGTAAAGAATTGGCAGAAAGCGTCAGCAAATACCTCACCAAGCTTACGCCAACCAAAGACAACGGCATCGAAAACGATTCTCTGGCATCGATTCCCTTTGTAGAAATCCGACAACCCGTTATGGCCAACATATTGGCAGAAGTTGAATTCCACGATTATCCGACTTATGCCAATTGGATCGTAAACAACAAAAAGAAACTTGCCGAGGCTTTTGCAAAAGGCATTTGGGAATATTTCTATAAAAGTTAATAAAAAACAGACCCTCCAATTTGGAGGGTCTGTTTTTTTAAGATATAGTTATTCTGTTCTGAGAGCAACAACAGGATCTTTCTTTGCCGCACTCTTAGCAGGAATGACACCGGAAATCAACGTCAGCACCATACTGATAGCAATCAGCAAAAGCGCAACCTCTATCGGCAAATAGGCGCTTAAGTTGGGAATGCCTGTCAGATAATGGATAATCGCATTGATGGGAATACATAGCAAATACGTCACCAACACACCGATAAGTCCCGAGGTAAATCCAATAATAATCGTTTCCGCATTAAACATACTTGAAACGTTTTTCTTGGAGGCACCAATGGCACGTAAAATACCAATTTCTTTGGTACGCTCCTGCACGGAAATCAAGGTGATAACACCAATCATAATCGAAGAAACCACCAAAGAGATTGCCACAAATGCAATCAAAACATATGTGATGGCATTGATAATAGTAGTAATAGAACTCATCATGATGCCGACATAGTCGGTATAATGAATCTGCGAAAGTTCTTCTACCGACTCGTTATACTCCGCAATCACCGACTCGATCACGTCTTTGTCTTCAAAGGTGGCGGCATAAAGATTAATACTGGCAGGATCATCGAGATTGACAAACCCAAGTTCTGTCAGATTTTCTTCATAAGTGCTTTCCGAAAACTCCAGCACCTCATCGTGATACAAAGCAAATTGCTCATAGGAATAGTCAGGCATTTCTCTATCGAGCATTGCCGCAAGTTGTGCCTTGGGCACGGGCGCCAACTGCGCTTGTACCTGCGCCGCCATTTGCGCCTTCACCTGCTCGGCAACCATCTGTTCAATCAGTGCATCCAGATCTTCGTCACTTATATCGGATATATATTTCTCAATTTCCTCTTCACTCATACCGACCTGCGCACTCATGGCCTCTGCGAGTTTTTGTTCCATCTGCTCTCGGTCCATGGTACCTTTAACTTGCTTTACAGCATTGTCGATTTGCTCATCGGAGGGAATGCTCTTGATCTCTACATATACATTTGCTTTTTGCTCGGTATCAAGTTTTTCTATATATGCCTTAAATTCACTTTTCTTTTCAGCATCGGTCAGGCTACCGGTCGTGGAGTGAAACGGAAGACCTGTGAAAATATCCATCTTTTTATCGGTCAACTGTGCGCGAACAGAATCTGCTTTCTTGCCTTGCTCGACAACATAATCCGTCAGCTTCTTGGTGTATCCGATAGAGCCTGTCAGCATATGGGAAGTGGCGTTTTCACTGGGACGGATAATGCCGCTGACCTTCAGTTTCATCGCATTGTCATAAAGATAACGAAGGCCTGAATCGGTCGTTCTGAGATCGGTATATAAACCGCTGCTTTTATCCAGTGTATAGCAATCCGAATTCAGTACAACGCGAAACTCCATATCGCAAATTTCCTTATAGCTCCAATTGCGCTTTTTCGTGTCATACTTTTCTTTGTTTTTAACGGCTTCAAACACAGCATCTATCTCTGCCTTGGTCTCCAGACCCAAAGCATACAGTGTCAGATCGTCCAATTCGTTATTTTCATCTACGACAAGTACAATTTCATCTCTGGAATTCGGCCAAGAGCCATAAAGCAAGTCGTACTGACTTTCCAGCACAGGACTGATCAGTGCGCCGTCTTTGCCCGTAAGCATTTCGTTCCACATTTTTGTGCCGCCGCCCATCATCGGCATAGATGCGGCAGAATCCATTGAAAAGCCCATCGTTTCCCCTGCATTCATCATGGCATTCATATCCAAATCAAGATTTTCTGCCAATGCCTTTTGCAAAAGTTCTTGGGTATCGGAATAAACGATGTCACCGTTTTCATCCTTTGTATATACTAACAAATCAAAATCGTAAGTATATTGCACACCGCTTAAAGCGTTATAAAGTTCGCCCGTTTCTTCCCCTTGTTTCATTTGGCGCTCAATATATGATTTAAAGGATTTCAGGTCGTTTTTCTTATCCTCCATATTATTAAGGGCGGTAATCATATCCACCATTACCGACTGCGAATACACTTTATCCTTATCGTGCTTCACGGTGTTTTCGTCAGCTACTCCCATAAATGTCTGCATCAAAGTGGTAATATCCACCGTGGTGGCTTCAATCGTCAAAGGATAAGATGCAAGTGTATCTTCCTGCACCCCGTCGATATACCCCGTCATACCATTGGATACCGCATAAATCAGGGCAATACCGATAATACCGATGGAGCCTGCAAAAGATGTCAAAATCGTTCTGCCCTTTTTGGTAAACAGGTTTTTCAGAGAAAGACCAAAGGACGTCGCAAAAGACATCGACGGCTTTTTCTCTCTCTTTTTAGCTTTTTTGTTGCTCGGTGCGGGAGCAATCTCCTGCTTCTCAACGGGGGCAGTGTCGGACAAAATGTTACCGTCAAGCATTCGCACGATTCTGGTGGAATACTGCTCGGCAAGTTCGGGGTTATGGGTTACCATAATAACCAGACGGTCACGGGAAATTTCTTTTAAAATCTCCATTACCTGAACACTGGTTTCGCTATCAAGTGCGCCTGTCGGCTCGTCCGCCAATACGATATCGGGATTGTTGACAATCGCACGGGCAATGGCAACACGTTGCATCTGACCGCCCGACATTTCGGAAGGCTTCTTTTTCAGTTGGTCTGCAAGACCTACTTTTTCAAGTGCTTCTTTAGCACGGCGCCGTCTTTCCTTTTTGGAAACGCCCGACAAACTGAGCGCAAGTTCCACATTTTGCAATACGCTTTGGTGCGGAATCAGATTATAATTTTGAAATACAAAACCGACAGAGTGGTTGCGATATGCATCCCAATCCCTGTCTTTATAGTTTTTAGTGGAAACACCACCGATTACCAGATCACCGCTGCTATACTGGTCAAGACCACCAATGATATTAAGCATCGTGGTTTTGCCGCAACCGCTCGGACCCAGAATGGAGACAAATTCGCTTTTACGAAAACGCAGTGAAACACCGCGCAAAGCATGTACCGTAGTATCTCCCATCTGATAATCTTTACAAATATTACTAAGAGTAAGCATACTCTACCCTCTTTCTGAAGAATATAGAATTAATTATAATTAAAAGCTATAAACAAGTCAATAATCCCACCGGAAAATTCATACTCTTGTAATAATTTTTGACAAAAATGTGACCGACTAAACCATAAAAAATACCGACAGGCTCAGCCTGTCGGTATTATTAAGTTTCTTAATACTTTTTACGGGCAACGTAAGAAGTGTGCAAGATCTTGTGAGCTTTATGGCTGCCGGGTTTCTCAAAGTACTCATCATATACCGCTTTAACAACGGGGTTTTCATGACTCTTTCTGAGAGGAGCCGCTGCATCAATATCATACAGTACCTTTGCGCGCAGTGCACGAACATCGGTAAAGTTGGTCACAGAAGCCGGTTGAATCGGCTGACCGCCACCGTTGACACAACCGCCGGGACAACCCATCACCTCGATAAAGTGGTAATTCTTTTCACCGCTCTTAACTGCATCCAAAATCTTTGCCGCATTGGCTGTACCGGAGCAAACGCAAACGTTGATATCCATACCGTTTACATTGTAGGTAGCTTCCTTGATGCCTTCAGTACCGCGCACCTCAACGAAATCAACAGAGGGAGCTTCCTTACCGGTAAGTACTTCTACAGCAGTTCTGAGTGCCGCTTCCATAACACCGCCGGTAGCACCGAAGATAACACCTGCACCGGTGTATTCACCGAGCGGATTGTCATATTCAGCATCAGGCAGACTGGGCAGATCAATACAAGCTTTCTTCAGCATTTTTGCAAGTTCTCTGGTGGTGATGGAAACATCAACATCCGGATAACCGCTTGCATCCTGATCGTCTCTGCCAAGCTCAAACTTCTTGGCAACACAAGGCATTACACTGACACATACGATATTCTTGGGATCCAGATTGTTCTTTTCGGCATACCATGTCTTTGTAACCGCACCAAACATCTGTTGGGGAGATTTGCAAGAAGACAGGTTTTCGATAAATTCGGGATAGTAGTATTCGCAGAACTTAACCCAACCGGGAGAACAAGAGGTGATGATGGGCAGTTTGCCGCCGTTTTGAACACGGTCGATAAACTCGGTTCCCTCTTCCATAATGGTGAGGTCTGCGGTAAAGTTGGTGTCAAACACCTTGTCAAAACCAAGCATCTTAAGACCTGCAACCATCTTACCTTCTACATTGGTACCGATGGCAAGCCCAAATTCTTCACCGAGTGCTGCACGAACAGCAGGTGCGGTTTGAACAATAACAGTCTTTTCCGGGTCATTAAGTGCATCCCAAACCTTAGCGGTATCGTCCTTCTCGGTAAGAGCACCGGTGGGACAATTTACGATACATTGACCGCAAGAAATACAGGGACTGTCTGCCAGATTGTCTTCAAATGCGCAGTTGATGCTGGTAGCAAAACCTCTTTCAACCGCACCGATAACGTTAACGCCCTGATTGTGATTACAAACAGCTACGCAACGACGGCAGAGAATACACTTGGAATTGTCGCGGATCATATGGGGAGCACTGTCATCTACCACAGAGGGAGTTTTGGCGCCATCAAATCTTCCGCAATCCTCAACACCGAAATCTTTTGCCATCTTTTGCAGTTCGCAGTTGTCACTACGTACGCAAGAAAGGCACTTTCTGTTGTGGTTGGAGAGGATAAGCTCCAAGGTTGTTTTTCTTGCTTTGATAACGGCAGGAGAATTTGTATAAACCTCCATACCTTCATTTACGGGGTAAACACAAGCGGCAACCAGACTTCTGGCACCTTTAACTTCGACCACGCAGATACGGCAAGCGCCGATCTCGTTAATCTTTTTCATATAGCAGAGTGTAGGAATTTCAACGCCAACGGTTTTGGCAGCTTCCAAAATGGTCGTGCCCTTCGGAACCGTAACATCAATTCCGTTAATCTTCAGATTTACATTCATGATTTTATGTTCCTTTCCTTACTTCTTGATAATGGCGCCGAACTTACAACCATCCACACAAGCGCCGCACTTGATACACTTGGATTGATCAATTTCATGCAATTGCTTAACTGTACCATTAATAGCATTTACAGGACAGTTACGGGCACACTTGGTACAACCGATACACTTATCGGTAATGACGAACTGTACCAGTTTCTTACATACGCCTGCAGGACATCTCTTTTCTTCGATATGAGCAACATACTCATCACGGAAGAATCTCAAAGTAGAGAGAACGGGGTTGGGAGCAGTTTGTCCCAAACCGCACAGGGAGTTGCTCTTGATATGATTGCAAAGTGCTTCCATATCTTCAAGATCCTGCATCGTTGCCTGACCGGAAGTGATTTTCTCAAGATACTCAAGCAGTCTCTTGGTACCGATACGGCAAGGAGTACATTTACCGCAAGATTCATCAACTGTGAACTCAAGGAAGAACTTAGCGATGTCTACCATACAGTTGTCCTCGTCCATAACGATCAGACCGCCGGAACCAACCATCGCACCGACTGCTGCCAGAGATTCATAGTCAACCTTGGTATCAATCAGAGAAGCAGGGATACAACCGCCGGAAGGACCACCCATCTGAGCTGCCTTAAATTTCTTACCGTCGGGTACACCGCCACCGATGTCTTCAACGATTTCTCTAAGGGTAGTACCCATGGGAATCTCAACCAGACCGGTGTTCTTAATCTTACCGCCCAAAGCAAATACTTTGGTACCCTTGGAGTTTTCAGTACCCATGGAAGCAAACCAATCAGCACCCTTGAGGATGATTTGAGGAATGTTTGCATAGGTTTCAACGTTGTTGTTCATTGTGGGGATATCGAAAATACCTTTCTCAGAGGGGAAAGGAGGACGGGGACGAGGCTCACCGCGGTTACCGCCGATAGAGGTCATCAAAGCAGTTTCTTCACCGCAAACGAATGCGCCTGCGCCAAGTCTGAGTTCGATATCAAAGTTAAAGCCGGTACCAAAGATATCCTCACCGAGCAGACCGTAATCTCTTGCCTGCTTAATGGCAATCTCTAAACGATGGATTGCAATAGGATACTCAGCACGAACGTAAATGAAACCACGGCAAGCGCCAACAGCATAAGCGGCAATTGCCATTGCTTCCAGAACTGCGTGGGGGTCACCTTCCAGAACGGAACGGTCCATAAATGCACCGGGGTCACCCTCGTCAGCATTACAGCATACATATTTAACATCAGCGATGGTTTTGGCAGCCAAAGACCATTTAAGACCTGTCGGGAAGCCGGCACCGCCGCGACCCTTCAGACCGGAATCGGAGATGCACTTGATAACGTCTTCGGGTTTCCACTCGGTCAGTACTTTACCCAAAGCGGCATAACCGTCTACTGCGATGTACTCTTCAATGTCCTCAGGATTGATAACACCGCAGTTACGCAGTGCTACACGCTGCTGTTTGGCATAGAAGTTGGTTTCGTTGAGGGATTTGGTAACGCCGCTTTCGGCATCTACTGTTTCCTCATATAAGTATTTTTTAACAATTCTACCCTTGATAATGTGCTCACTTACGATTTCGGGCACAAACTCAGGGGTCATACGGCTGTAGAATGCGCCTTCGGGATACACGATCATAATCGGACCCAATGCACACAAACCGAAACAACCGGTGGTAACGACTTTAACTTCGTCTTGCAGGTTGTTTGCTGCCAACTCATCGTTGAGCGCTTTAACGATCGCCGGTGCGTTGGAAGAGGTACAACCGGTACCTTCACATACAAGAATATGACTTCTAACCATGTTTTGCTCCTCCTTACTCAGCGGCTTTTTCAGCAGCGCCGATGGTATATTCTTCAACTACCTTGTTATTGACCAGATGCTCCAAAACAACTTTGGAAACCTTCTCAGGAGTCATTTTAACATAGGTTGTCTTTTTACTGCCTTCCATTACTTCTACAACGGGCTCATAACGGCAGATGCCGATACAGCCTGTTTGTGTTACCATAACGTTATTAAGGTTTTTGGCCTGTACTTCCTCTAAGAACTTATTCAGGACAGGACGAGCGCCTGCGGCAATACCGCAAGTTGCCATACCGACAACAACGCGGGTAGCGCTTCCTTCATCATACTCACGCAGTATGACTTTTTCTGCCATCTTGGCTTTGATTGCCTGCAATTCTGCTAAGCTTTTCATTATAGGTTGCCTCCCTTGATATTTTCTAAATTTTCTTTAACATATTCACGTATCCACCCCAGTATTTCAGGTGTGGACAAGGGGATCTCCTCCCCCAAAGTATTCCGGATTTCCAGCGTATCCATCACAAACGTACCTTCATCGGTCTGATGAGTGTAGACATAACGAATGGAGTCATCCGCGCTGATGAGCGTTACCATCGTTTCCGCCATATCTCCAAGCGGCATACGGTCCAGATGACTAAGACGGAAAGAAGCAGACACTTTTGTTCCCTTACCAAGTTCAGAGGTAATGGAAAAACTACCGTCGCAACTTTCTGCCGCCATTTTAAGCAGCGGAATACCAAGTCCCACCTTGCGCGTTGTGCGCGTAGTGGTAAAAGGATCACTCACCCGCTTTAGAAACTCCGGTGCCATACCACAGCCATCGTCGGTGATGGAAAGTTCCATAATATCTTTGGAAATGCTTTCTGCCACCCAAATGTCGATACGCTCGGCTTTGGCTTTGATGGAATTACCCACCACATCCAGAATGTTCAGCGAAATCTCTTTCATAGAGATTTAGTCCATGTATTTTTTCAGAATATCGGGAATTTGATCTACTGTCAGTCTGCCGTAAACATCGTCATTAACGGTCAGAACAGGAGCCAAACCGCAAGCACCGATACAACGGGTTGCTTCCAAAGAAAACTTGCCATCAGGTGTGCAACCGCCGACTTCGAGATTCAAAATCTCTTTCACTTTGTCAATCAAATCGCCTGCGCCTTTAACGTAGCAAGCCGTGCCTAAGCATACGCCGATTTTGTACTCACCCTTGGGTACCAGAGAAAACTGAGCATAGAATGTGGCAACACCGTAGATATGTGCCATAGAAATGTTCAGTTGTTCGGAGATGATGGTCATTACCTCATAGGGCAGATAACCGTAAATCTCCTGCGCGCCTTGCAAAACGGGCATCAATGCGCCTTGCTGGTCCTTGTGCTCAGCAATCATGGCGTACAGGCGCTCTTCTTGCTCCTTGGTTCCTTTAAAAGGAATGGTGCATCTTGTACTCATAACATGTCCTCCTAATAAAAATAATCACGCAAAATATGCTTTTTGACATAAAATGCTGATAAATATTACTAATATATAAATATAGCATATTCTTTAGCAAATTTCTACTGTTTTTGCAAAAAATACTTAAAATTCCGCTTATTTTTTGTATTGACTCAATAGAAAGTCCCAAACCGTCTTCTTTTTTGCATCTTGGAGTTCAAAAAAGTTTTTGCCGCGCGCCTCGCCCACATCACCAAGATAATGAGAATCGGTATCATACAAAAACAGGCAATCTGAAATTTCGGGATGACTGTCAATAAAGTCGTCGGGTGCATTTTGCGAAAGTTCAAAAATGCGATATCCCATCGATACGTCAATATATCCAAACACCGAAAGCATACTATTACTTTGTTTATCAATATGCGCCGGTATGGCAATGCCGCCGTAAGTCTGCAATAAAGAGGGCAAATCATCTATGCTGATTGAGGTCGCATTAATAAGATATCTGCTGTCCCCCCCAATAATTTGGTCCTGTTCATCCATCAACAGTTGCCTTCCGAAAATATCGATTCTGTTTTGCACGTCGGGAAGCGCAGGCGCTACGACCTGCTCGTCAAATTTTCTGGCATTTTCAAGTTCATCAAACAGACACAAAACGTGAATTTCCTCTGCCGTTTCCAACTCCATTGCCGCAAACGCGGTAATACCCACCGACTCTGCCACTTTTAAAACAGCTGCAGCATTACCGGTGGTATTATGATCGGAAATGGCAATCACGTCCAGTCCGCTGAGTTTTGCCATATTCACGATGTTGTTCGGCGTCATATCTTCATCTCCGCAAGGAGACAAGCAGGAATGAAGATGCAAATCATAGTAAATCTTCACAGTACTTTACCGATAGCAAGGCAAGTTTCATATGTAGGGAGATTGCTCGAAAGAATACTGATACCCTGTTCTTTTGCCCGCGTAAGCGCATTTTCGTCAGGTACAGTTCCCTCACTCAGCACCACACACGGAAGATCAGCCATCAGTGCCACGGCAATGACATTGACGTTGGTCATCACCGTCACCAATGCATCCCCTTGCTCCGCTCTGCCGATTACCCAAGAAAGCAAATCACAAGCATAAGCGCCCGAAACGGCCGCATTTTCATCTGCGATATAAAGCGGTGCAAAACCGCAGGATTTTGCAAGCTGTGAAACCGTCATCATACTCACCTACTCCGTAATATTCTCCATCAATTTTTTCAAGCGGTCACGCATAACAAACACGCAGTCTGCCTCTTTGGCGTGACCTGCCACAACGTCTTCTGCAAAAGCGTGGCACGAGGGAGAGCCGCAAGCCGCGCAATCAATGCCCGGCAATATTGTTTCGATACGCTGTATTTCTTTCATCTTTTCCATAGCGCGTGTCAGATCAGTATCGAGTTTCATTGCCTGATTGCCGTCTTCTTTTTCATCCCAATCAAAACTGTTTTCATCCACGCCAAAATCCGAAAGCCGCGTTGCCGACACCGGCAAATATTTGCGCAATCTACGAATTCTTGTGATAGCAACAAAGGGATTTTCGATGGCCAGACAACCGCCCACACACCCTGCGTGACAAGCGCTGAGCTCCACGAAATCAAGATCGGTCAATTTTTCATCTTCAATGTTTTCCAAAACGGAAATAACGTTGCCGATCGCATCTGCCGCAAGATATTTGGAACGAAGCAAAGCGGTAGCTTCTCCGCCGGTGTAAGCCCAAGAAATGCCGGTCAGCCCACAACTATGCAGCGTCGGCGGTTCACTTTTTATACGATTCATTGCCGACAACAACGGTTTATAAATATCGCTGATAGCAAGTACACCGTCAATGGTAATTTGCCTGGTACCGATGGGCACGTTTGCCGCGGTCACCTTGGCAGGACAAGGAGAAATAAAGAACACTCCGATTTCCTCGGGAGCAAGACCGTACTTCTCCACTGCTTGTTTGCGCGCCAATTTTGCCGCCACTTCTACGGGTGCATTAATTTCCAACAAGTGATTCATCAGTTTGGGAAAGCGCACTTTAATCAAGCGTACTACTGCGGGACACGCGGTGGAAATAATCGGCTTCGGTCCGTCGTAAGACTGCATTTTTTTACGGCTGATTTCACTGACAAGTTCCGCCGCCTTTGCAACCTCAAACACTTCATTAAACCCGAGATCCAAAAGACCCGCCAATATGTAGTCCACGTTATCAAGATTGTTAAACTGCCCATAGAGTGCCGGGGCAGGAATCGCAATGGTATGCTTATATTTTTTTAAATCTTGCAGATGGTCATACACCGCCCGTTTGGCATGGTGCGGACAGACGCGGATACATTCTCCGCAATCAATGCACCGCTCCGCAATAATATGAGCCTTTCCGTGCTTAACACGGATCGCCTCAGTCGGACAATGCTTTACACAGTTAATGCAGCCTTTACATTTATTTTCATCCAAAGTAACAGAATGGAAATATTGCATTTTGCATTTTCACCCCTTAACAGTTAATGGTGATTTTTAATGTTGTACCAACACCCAGTTGGGTTTCAATCTCCAAATTGTCAGAATATTTTTTAATGTTGGGCAGCCCCATTCCTGCGCCAAATCCAAGAGAGCGCACATCATCGGGCGCGGTGGAATACCCTTCCGTCATCGCAAGGTCGATATTCTCAATACCGGGGCCGCGATCTGCCATGGTTACGCAGATTTTTTCAGGTGTGATTTCCACATCGGCCGTGCCGCCCTGCGCATGAATCACCATATTGATTTCCGCCTCATACATTGCTATGGCAACCCGTTGCACAATTTGCGTGGGAAATCCCAGTTTCTTCAAAGTGGTTTTAACGGAAGCCGACGCCTCTCCGGCAGAGATAAAATCATCACCGTCTACCACGTAAGAAAGTTTGATCGGTTCCATATTACTCCTCACACTCGCTTTCCGAGCGCAAGCCGTTCATATATAATTTGCCGCAAGCGGGATACATACGTTCCTCGGTGGTCATCAAAACCATTCCGTTTTGTTCTCCAAGCGCAATGGTATTCTGATCCGGCATCTTTCCTCTGACAAAAATGATGCACTTCATATCCATCATAATTGCAGTGCGCACCGTTTGCAGATTTAAAAGCCCTGTGAGCAATACTGCCTGATCCTCTACGAATGCAAGTACGTCACTCATCATATCTGACCCGAAAGCAGAGGAAACCTCCGTTTCCAACTTGTCCTGCCCACAATGTACCTTGGCATTCAGCAATGTTTGAATTTCACTGATTTTCACGGCAATTCTCCTTTTATTTGTAATGGGGTTTAGATTAATTTTAGTATAGCATATAATAATTGAAGTTTCAACAATTTATTGCGCTAAATTATTGACATCACGGAAAAATGTGTCTATAATAATATTAATATTTTTTAAAGAAAGGTGAACGAGAATGAGAGTTTACAATTTTTCAGCCGGTCCTTCTATGTTGCCGGAAGCTGTATTGAAAAAGGCACAAAGTGAGATGCTTTGTCACGGAAATAGCGGTCAATCCGTTATGGAAATGAGCCATCGATCTAAAGAGTACGGTGCCATCATTCAGTCTGCTGAAGCTCGTCTGCGCAAAGTAATGAACATTCCTGATAACTATAAGGTACTGTTCCTGCAGGGTGGTGCTCCCAGCCAGTTCGCCATGGTTCCCCTCAATCTGATGACCAAAAATAAAAAGGCCGATTATGTACTGACGGGCGCTTGGGCGAAGAAAGCCTACAAAGAAGGCTGCCGTTACGGCGAATGCCGCGTGGTTGCTTCCTCTGAGGACAAAACCTTCAGTTACATACCTTCATTGGATGCCTCTACCTTTGACAAAGATGCCGACTATTTTCACATTTGTATGAACAACACCATTTACGGCACGAAGTTTGCTTCTCTGCCCGAAACCGGTGATGTTCCGTTGATTGCAGATATGTCTTCTTGCATTCTGTCCGAGCCTGTAGACGTTTCCAAATTCGGCATGATCTATGCCGGTGCTCAAAAGAATATGGCTCCTGCAGGACTTACGGTCGTTATCATCCGTGAAGACCTGATTGGTGAAGCACAGGATATCACTCCCACCATGTTCCGCTACAGCACTCACGCTGAAAACGATTCTATGTTCAACACACCTCCCTGCTACTGCATCTACGTGCTTGACTTGGTGCTTGAATGGATCGAATCTTTGGGCGGTTTGGAAGAAATGAAGAAAATCAACGAAAAGAAAGCCGACCTGCTTTACGATTATCTTGATTCTTCCAAAATGTTTTCTGCTACCGTTGAGAAAGGCAGCCGTTCTTTGATGAACGTTCCCTTTGTTACAGGTGATGCTGATTTAGACAAAAAGTTTGTTGCCGAAGCCACTGCCGCAGGTTTTGTAAACCTCAAGGGACACCGTTCCGTTGGCGGTATGCGTGCCAGCATCTACAATGCAATGCCTGTTGAAGGCGTTGAAAAGCTCATCGATTTTATGAAGAAATTTGAAGAGGAAAACGCATAATGAATATTTTAACTTTAAATAAAATCTCCAAAATCGGCACCGATCTTTTGCCGAATAACTATATTGTCGGAGATGACGTTAAAAATCCCGACGGTATTTTGGTCCGCAGTGCCAATATGCACGAATATGAAACACCTGACAGTTTGCTTGCAATTGCCAGAGCAGGTGCCGGTGTCAACAACATTCCCGTTGAAGCATGTGCCGAAAAAGGTATTGTTGTATTCAACACTCCCGGTGCCAATGCCAACGCCGTTAAAGAACTGGCAGTAGCCGCACTGCTGCTCGCCTCCCGTGATATCGTGGGCGGTATTGAGTGGGCAAAAGGCCTGACCGGTAACGACGTTGCAAAGCAAGTTGAAAAAGGCAAGAGCCAATTTGTAGGCCCCGAAATCATGGGCAAAAAACTCGGTGTAATCGGATTGGGTGCCATCGGTGTTCACGTTGCCAATGCAGGTATTGCTTTGGGCATGGAAGTTTATGGATATGACCCCTACCTTTCCATCCAATCCGCTTGGAGTTTGTCCCATCACGTTACCAAAGCAACGCTGAATGATATTTATGCCAACTGTGACTACATCAGCATTCACTGTCCGCTGGTTGATTCCACCAAAGAATTCATCAACAAGACCAGCATCGCTCTGATGAAAGACGGTGTGCGCATTCTCAACCTCGCCCGTGGCGCTTTGGTACATAATGCCGATATGGCGGCAGCCCTTGAAGAAGGCAAAGTTGCAAAATACGTAACCGACTTCCCCGATGCCGCAACGCTTGAAATGAAAAATGCAGTTTGCATTCCCCATCTTGGCGCTTCCACTCCCGAGAGTGAAGACAATTGTGCCATTATGGCAGTAAAGCAAATGCGTGAGTATCTGGAAAACGGTAATATCATTAACTCCGTTAACTTCCCCGCTGTTGACATGCCGCGTACCGGCAAAGTCAGACTCTGCATTTTCCACAAAAACGTTCCTGCCATTCTTTCCAATATCTCCACACAGATTGCGGAAGAAAACATCAACATTGCCAATATGATCAACAAGTCCAAAGGCAACTACGCTTACACGGTAGTTGATTGTGACAATGATGTTTCCGAAGAAAACATTAAAGACATTGAAGCTGTTGAAGGCATTATCCGCGTCAGAGCTCTGTAAAAACAATCTATTTCAAAGCACTCATCAAGGTTTTACTTTGATGAGTGCTTTTTTTGCACCAAAACATCTTATTTATATATAATAGTAAGAGGGGGCGGACAAAATGATTATTAAAAAAATATCGGAAGAATGTGTCAAAGTGCTCATTGAGGCGGATGACATCAACCGATATAACATTCCCTATTACAAGCTCAGCAGTACCGACGAGGAAAGCGTAGAATTTATCTATCGTCTGCTTTTTTTGATTTTTGAACAAACAGGCGTTTCTTTTTTGGAATCGGCAATCTCGGTGGAAGCCAGTCCTGCCTGCGGCGGCAATTTTTTTCTTACCATCAGTCGCAAAGCCGAACAACAAGAGGGAATGTTTTTGCGCAAAGAAGGCGAAATTCAAAGTGATATGTTTTTGTTCAAACTGGAAAGACTCTCGGATCTCAAAAGTGTCAAAACCGTGCTGGAACAATATAGACGCTTCATTCCCGAAAGGTGCGCCCTTTACAAATTATTTGGTACTTATTATATTATCTTTGATTTTTCCGTTTCACAAACGCAAAACGAACACTTTGAAAAATTTTTAAGACAACTTAGTGAATATCTTTTGCCGCTGAAAGCCACTCCCGAAAACGAAGGCTATCTCTGCGAAAGAGGAAAACTCATCTGCCCTGCCCTGTTTTCAAATTAATGAATAAAAGCTCTTTTACTTGGCAATAATACAAGCAAAACCAATATAAAGGAGTGTACACATGAACAAACTGGCATTGGTACTGGTCATTATCGGTGCAATCAACTGGGGGCTTGTGGGCCTGTTCAGATTTGATCTGGTCGGCTTTATTTTCGGCGGAACAGATGCACTGATCAGTCGCATTATTTTTACCGTTGTCGGTCTTGCGGGACTGTGGGCAATTACTATTTTATTTCAAAAAATCGTCCCCCATTCCCACGAAAGCATCGACTAAGCGCCGCAAAAAGCTGTCATTTTGCGGAAAAAGCAATATTTTTCCGCAAAATGACACAAAATTATCAAAATTCTATTGACATTATATATTTATTTTTAATATAATAAAGGTATTAAAAATAGGAGGTTTACATATTATGGCAGAATTTACTTATGAAGTCAAAGAGAGCTTTGGCTCTTTAGTAGAAGGACCTAACGGTTGGGCTAAATCCTTAAAGCTGATCAGCTGGGCAGGCCGTGAGCCGAAGTACGATATCCGCGACTGGTCTCCGGACGGTACTAAGATGAACAAAGGTCTCACCTTTACCAAAGAAGAAATTGCCGCACTTCGTGATCTGCTCAATTCCGTAGAACTGTAAAAATCCTACCCGCATAAATTTAACAAATGAGGGAAACGCGTGTTTCCCTCATTTTTTTGCAAGGAGAATTTGTTATGCAACGCGAAAAATTCGGTTCCCGTTTGGGATTTATTCTGATTTCCGCAGGATGTGCCATCGGTCTTGGTAACGTTTGGCGCTTTCCTTATATTGTCGGTCAGTACGGCGGCGCCACATTTATACTGATCTATCTTATCTTTCTGCTCATCTTCGGTCTACCGATTATGACAATGGAATTTGCCGTCGGCCGTGCTTCACAAAAGAGCATTATGACCTCTTTTGCCGAACTTGAACCCAAAGGCAGTAAGTGGCATCATTTCGGTTGGGTCGGTATGATCGGCAATTACCTTTTAATGATGTTTTATACTACCGTTACCGGTTGGATGTTTATTTATTTCCTCAAAATGCTGAAAGGCGACTTTTTAAACCTCTCCTCCGAAGCCATCAGTGCACAGTTTTCCGAAGTTACCGCCAATCCCCTGTTGATGTTTTGCTTTATGGCTCTTGCAACGGTCCTTGGCTTTGTAGTCTGCTCACTTGGCGTACAAAAGGGCGTGGAACGCATCAACAAAATTATGATGCTTGCTCTGCTTGGTATTATCACGATTCTTGCCCTGCGTTCTCTCACCTTACCGGGTGCCGATGCAGGTATTAAATATTACCTGTTGCCCAATCTTGACGGTATCAAGGAGCACGGACTGGGCACCGTTCTTTTTGCCGCTTTGGGTCAAGCCTTCTTCACCCTGTCCATCGGTATGGGCAGTATGGCGATCTTCGGCAGCTATATCGGTAAAGAGCGTCGCTTGTTGGGAGAAACCATCTCCATTGCATTTTTGGACACCTTTGTTGCCTTTATGGCAGGACTGATCATTATTCCTGCCTGCTTTGCTTACGGCATCAAGGCAGATGCAGGTCCGGGGCTGATTTTCGAAACCCTGCCAAACTTGTTCAATACAATGCCGCTGGGACGGTTATGGGGCTCTTTGTTCTTTATGTTTATGATTTTTGCCGCCATGTCCACCGTTATCGCCGTGTTTGAAAACATCATCTCTTGCGGATGTGACAAATGGGGTTGGAGCCGCAAAAAATCCTGCCTGATCAATTTGGGTCTGATGATCGTGCTCTCTCTTCCCTGCATTCTCGGCTTTAATATGCTGTCCGGTATTACCCCTTTGGGTCAAGGCAGTAACATTATGGATCTTGAAGACTTTATTATCAGCAATAATATTTTGCCGCTTGGCAGTCTGGTTTATGTACTGTTTTGCTCTTGGAACAAACTCGGATGGGGTTGGAAACCTTTTCTTGCAGAAGCCAACACAGGAAAAGGTGCCAAATTTCCCTCTTGGCTTCGCGTATACGTCAAATGGATCATGCCGATCGTTCTTTTGTTCCTTTGGGCACAGGGATATATCTCAACCTTTTTCAATTGACAATAGATTTTATATATGATAAAATAGCATACGCTAACAGAGTAGGCGGACAAGCGTTTGAGCATTGATATGCTCACCAGTGGTCACGGGACGGGGAGTTGCCCATGGCACGAAAAATGGTTACATTTGCGATTTGTCCTTCGCATCCCGCTGTGTTGTATAAATAATTTTTATATGCTCCCACTAACGTGGGAGCATTATTTTTTCGGGTGATAAATTTATGTCTATATTTTTGAAAATCCGCAGTTCATTTCAAGAATTTAAAAAAGTCAGAGGACTTACCTTGGGGGCATTACTTGCATCCTTATATGCTCTCTCTGCCATATTTTTGGATTTTTATCCCAGTGATTCCATCAAAATCAGTATCAGCTTTATTTTCATTGCTGTTGCCGCTTATCTTTACGGACCTGTGATGGCAGCGGTTGTCGGCATCACAGGGGATTTTATTGCCTGGTTGGTTCATCCTCACGGCGCACTGCTTATAGGCATAACGTTGGCTTACGGTTTGGCAGGCTTTGTGTTTGGTTTGTTTTATTATCAAGCCCGATTCACCGTTACACGCTGTATTATTGCTTGCTGTGTTGAAAGTATACTGATTGAACTGTTGTTTAAAACGTTGGTTTTATCCCACGCCTATGGCACACCGCTTGCGGCACAGTTTATGGTACGTTTGCCTGCCGTGTGCATTATGTTGGCTGTGATGGTGGTGCTCACCGCTTTCTTTTTTAAAGCGCTCAACCGAATCAAAAAGTAAAGGAAACTTATGCCACACTCATTCATATAATATACGGGTGAGTATATGACATATACGCTTTGTGAACTTCGCAAAAAAGAAGTTATCGACGTCTGTGACGGAGCACGGCTCGGATTTCCCGATGACGTAGTGATTGATGGATGCGGCAACGTTCTGTATCTTAATATCGGAGGCGGATTTCGATTTTCCTTCGGCAAAGGAGATTGCAGACAAATTCCTTGGAAAGATATTCAGCGCATTACCGAGGAAACCATCTGGGTCAAAGGCTCAAGCAGAAATTAAATTTTAAAAAAATGGCTTGGAAAATTCCAAGCCATTTTATTATTCGATTTTTTCTTTTAAAAATTCGTGCCAATTTTCAGTTGCTTGCTCTATATCAAAGCGCCAACACCAATAACCTGCATAACTGCCACCGATGGCATTGTCTTGATCAGACGGCAAAACGTATTCTTTGACAGACCAATCGCATCCGAGCGCACGTACCATAAACCCAAGCAGTTCTCCCTGCTCCAAAGAAGTCTCTATTTCAGGCAAAAACCGCCGCATTAGTTCAGGATATTTAAGATAATTTGTTTGCTTGAGTTTATCCAGTACCGCTTGCAGTACGTGACGCTGACGACCGGTTCTGAAAACCTCATTATCGATATAGCGAATACGACCGTAAGCGGTGACCTGTGCCCCGTCCAGATGCACCTGCCCCGAATTTTCAAGCGGTGCATGTGTGTCGGCAGTCAGTTTGTTGATTTCTTTTCGCTCCGCTTCGGTGATTTCCATATCAAGTCCGCCAATCTCATCTACCAGAAGCGCCACGTCATCAAAATCAAGCACCACGTATTCTTTAACGTCCATATCAAAATTGGTGTTGATGGTGTGAAGCATCAGTTCAGCACCGCCGTATGCGTAGGCATGATTGAGTTTGTCATTACCGTGATCTTTGATCGGTATATAGCTGTCTCTGAGCAAAGAAGAAACTTTAAGTTGTTTATTTTTACTGTCTACGGTAAGAATCATGGTGCAGTCCGAACGACCGACACCATCGGTTACGTCAATACCGAATACCGCAATATGATGCAGACCATTCACAGCATTTTTCGACACACCAAGCTCGGTTTTATCTTTGGTAAATTCCACACTCTGATAGTCGGCAAAAACATAACTGTAAAGTCCCCACCCCAATAGTGCGGCAATCAACAAAATTAAAAATGCCGTTTTGATCAAAAACCGACCGAAATTCCCCATAGCTTCGCTAAAAGTCGGCGGATCATATTCATCAGATTCGTATTCATCGGTTTCATACTCGTCGTATTCGTCCCAATATTCTTCTCTGCGGCTACGCTCTCTTTTTCTCATATTCTCACAACCCGTTTACAAAATCAATAAAGCGCACAAAATCTTGCTCGTTTTTATATACACCGGCATGTTCCAGAACTTTGCAGAACACCTTGCCGATCTCGTCTTCGAAAATCTTATCAATGTTTTCAGAAGTGATACTATCGTATGTACCCACAAAAGCATCTACCCACTCTTTATGCTTGGCAAGATCAGCATCCTCCGAAATATCCTTGCCGGAAAGAATGGCTTTTTTGAGTCCTTGCATTTCCTCTTTTAATCTTGCAGGAAGAACTGCAAGGCCCATCACTTCAATCAAACCGATGTTTTCCTTTTTGATATGATGCAGTTCAGCGTGCGGATGATAAACACCCAGAGGATGCTCGTCAGTGGTAATATTGTTTCTCAGCACTAAATCAAGTTCAAAATCTTCACCTCGACGACGCGCAATCGGAGTGATCGTATTGTGATCTTCCCCATCGGTATGGGCAAAAATAAAGGCATCTTCGTCACTGTAACCGCGCCATGCCGTTAAAATTTTATCGGCTAGTTCCAAAAGCGGTTGCTTGTCAGACGCTGTCAAACGCAGTACACTCAACGGCCAGTTCACAATTCCTGCCCTAACCGTTTCAAATCCTGCAAATTTCACTTCTTTGGCAATTTCAGCACGTTCCATAGCAAACTCATAGTGACCGCCTTGGAAATGGTCGTGCGTCAAAATCGAGCCGCCCACAATGGGCAAATCGGCATTGGAGCCAAGAAAATAATGCGGAAAAATATCCACAAACTCAAGTAAACGTTCAAACGTTTTGCGGCTGATTTTCATGGGCGTATGCTCACTGTTAAGCACAATGCAGTGCTCGTTATAATAAACGTAGGGAGAATACTGCATAAACCATTTTTCATCCGCCAGTTCTATCGGGATAATACGGTGGTTTTGACGCGCCGCGGCATTCATTCTGCCGGCATACCCCTCGTTTTCCTTGCAAAGAGCGCATTTCGGATAAGAACTTGCCTTGCTCGACAGTGCCGCCGCAATGGCCTTGGGGTCCTTTTCGGGTTTGGATAAATTGATGGTAATATCCAACTGACCGTAACCCGTGTCTGCTTTCCACTTGATGTCTTTACAAATACGGTAGCGACGAATATAGTCACTATCCTGAGAAAACGTATAATAATTGTCAGTCGCAAGACGGGGATCCTCTTTATAATCCAACCAAAATTCATCAATCACTTGGCTGGGTCTGGGCAAAAGCAGTCCCATCAGTTTGGCATCAAACAAATCGCGCTCGGTTTGACTTTCCGCGTCAATCAACCCACGCTCTGCCGCCACGTCCAACAATTCTGCCAAAATCTCCTCCAAAGAGCGCTCCTTAACCTCACGGGTCGGGGCAAAATCATCCGTGCCAAACACAGAAAGCAGCGAATTGGTTACATATATCTCATCTTCCGTTCTCAGCAAATTACAGCGAAGTGCGTAATCCACCAAATCCAAAATTGCATTATCCGGCATCACAATGTCTCCTCTAATAGTTTATATTATATGAGTATTATAACATAATATTTTATATTTTTCTACCCATTTCTTGACGAAAAATGCTGTATATGATATGATACTGACACTTGGAGGGATACAGATGAATCAACAAAAATTCAAAGGCAATTCAATGATGTTGCTGACAGCTCTTATCTGGGGCGTAGCTTTTGTGGCGCAAAGCGGCGCTATGAACAGTATAGACCCGCTTTCTTTTATGGCGGCGCGGTATCTTCTGGGCGCAGTGGTACTCTTACCGGTCATTGCTCTCTTTAGCAAAAAAGGCGAAAATAAAAACACAAAGACTTTATGGCAAGGCGGCATTTGTTGCGGTGTCATTCTCTTTATTGCCTCTGCCCTGCAACAATACGGCATTGTTTATACCACCACTGCCAAAGCAGGTTTTATCACCACGCTTTACGTTGTTTTCGTTCCGCTTTCAAGACTGCTGTTTGGCAAACGTCCCTCTTTTATTGTTTGGATCGGTGTCTTTCTGAGTACGGTTGGATTTTATTTTTTAACGATTACAGATGAGCTTCGTCTTTCTTTAGGAGATATTTTGGTGCTTTTGTGCGCCATTGCCTTTACGGCACACATTATGGTTATTGACCATTTTTCTCCGAAGGTGGACGGTGTGCAGATGTCCTGCATTCAATTTTTGGTATGCGGACTTTTGAGCCTGGCAGGATCACTTATTTTCGGTCCTGCGGCACCTGCTTCTTTGATAGAGGCTTGGATGCCGATTGTTTACACGGGTGTTTTATCAAGCGGTGTTGCTTACACGCTACAGATCATCGCACAAAAATACACCGACCCCGTTATGATCAGCCTTATAGGGTCTCTTGAGGCAGTGTTTGCCACCCTTGCCGGCTTTATATTTTTCAAAATCGGCTATATTGACAACGGAGACATCACCTCGCGGCAACTGATTGGTTGCGCAATGGTGTTCGCGGCTGTCATTTTGGTGCAACTGCCGCTCGGCACGGGAGGTAAAAATGAAAAAGGCTAAAAACTTGTTTTTGGCAATCGCGAGTATTCTTTCGGCAGTGTGTTCCGCTTTGCTTTTAAACGGATTTGACGGACTGCTTTCCTTTGTGAGCAAGTGGACTCATTTTGATTATCAAAGCGGTGCCTTTATATTGGCAATTGCGTGTTTTGTCAGTTGCATTTGCACCTGTTTGTTACTGCCTGCCGCGCAAGTAAGACTGCAGTATGAGGTCAGCGTCGGTAAAGCGTTTGCTTTTTCTGTAAAGAGATATTGCTTTACATATATGGTTCTGCCGTTTTTTATTATGCGCTTTGCTTGTATTGATAAAATGCTGCCCTATCTGCAAGAAAATCAAATCCGCAACCCACTGTACCACCCAACCATTTGGAAAGAATGTGCCGAGTGGGGCAGTATGCTGATGGTACTTGTTTTGATATTTTGGGTTTGCTTGCTGGCGCTTAATTTATTCGGTGTGCTTCGATACGGGCACATTGCTGTCAATCTGGCAAGTCTTTTATGCTTATTGCCGCTGATGTATCTGACACTTGATTACGCGCCTGTCACCCATATTCAAAATATCACACTCACCGTTTTGGTGCTTTTGGTCTTTATCGGTGCCATTTTAGCTGCTTTGCTCATACCAAAACAAGCCACCCCACCCCTGCGCCCTTTCTTTGCACAGGCGGAAAATGACGATTTGTTCTGGCGCAAAAAGCGCGAAACCGAACGGAAATGGCGCTCTTATAAATAATTCTGTATTGATATTGCATTTTTATATCAATTCATATAAAATACCTTTAGAAGTTATACACCACTGTAAAAAATAGGAGGACAACTATGCTTTACAAGAAAAATTCTGCAAAAACCCTTTCTGACGAGTTGTTTCAAAATCCGACCAGTGAATATCGCGGCACACCCTTTTGGTCGTGGAACACAAAGTTGGATAAAAAGACAATTTCCGAACAAATCGGCCATCTTAAAGAAATGGGTTTTGGTGGATATCATATTCATTCCAGAACGGGACTTGATACCGAGTATCTGAGTGACGAATTTATGGAAATGGTTGACCACGCACATAAAGAAGGCGTTAAAAACGATATGCTCACCTGGCTTTATGACGAAGATCGTTGGTCCTCGGGCGCCGCAGGCGGTAAAACAACCGTAAATCCTGTTTTTCGTCGCAAAAGACTGGGACTGTATCCCGATGCGCAGTTCGGCAACACACCCAAAGAACAAGCCCTTGAAGAAGGCACTCCGTTCCTTCTTGGTTGCTATGACGTAGTGTTGGATACCGAAGGATATATTGAAAGCTATAAAAGAATTGCTTTTGAAGATGCCGCAGAAGGTACCAAATGGTATGCTTACTGCGAAAACGAAAAACCGAGCACCTGGTTTAATGGCTTTACCTACCCCGATACCGGCAATCCCCAAGCCATCAAGGAATTTATCAACAACACCTACGAGAAGTATAAGGCTACCCTCGGAAACGCTTTCGGCGAAAGTGTCCCTGCTATTTTCACTGATGAGCCCAATATTAATCACGAAAAATACCTTGGCATCCCCTCTCCCGAATTTGTCGGCAGACTGATGTACACTTGGTCTCTTAATTTCGATGCCGAGTACCAAAAGGCATACGCTCAGGATATTCTTGAAGTTCTGCCCGAGGTTATCTGGAATAAAAAAGACAGATCGGATTCTTTGGTTAAATACAGATTTTTCGATTTAGCAGCCGAACTCTTTGCCATCAACTTCTCCAAGCAACTTGGTGATTGGTGCAACGAAAACAACATTGCTTTCACAGGTCACCTGCTGCGTGAGCCTGAACTTTGGTCACAAGCAATCACCTGCGGTGAAACCATGCGCTCCTATGAGTACTTTGGTATCCCCGGCATTGATATCCTGTGTGACTACAGAGAGTTTACCACCGCCAAACAGGTACAGTCCGTCGTTCATCAGTTAGGCAAAGAAGCAATGCTTTCCGAACTGTACGGTGTTACCAACTGGGACTATGATTTCAGAGGTCATAAATCGCAAGGCGACTGGCAAGCAGCTCTCGGTGTCACCGTTCGTGTTCCCCATCTGAGCTGGATGTCCATGGCAGGTGAAGCCAAGCGCGACTATCCTGCCGCTATCGGATACCAATCCCCGTGGTACAAAGAATATTCCTACATTGAGGATCATTTTGCCAGAGTCAATGCCGCCATTACCAGAGGTAAGCCTGTGGTTAAAGTCGGCGTAATTCATCCAATTGAAAGCCATTGGATCAACGTCGGTCCTCATAGTCAATGTTCCGCCACCAACGAGTCTTTGGAGCAAAATTTTGCCAATATCACCCGTTGGCTGCTTGAGGGACACCTTGACTTTAACTACATCTGTGAATCTTGCATTCCCAGATTCCAAAACGGCACCGCCATCGGTCAGATGCAGTATGATGCCATCGTCGTTCCTGCCTGTTTGAACATTCGCTCCACCACTTTAGAGTACCTTGAAAAATTCAAGGCAGCCGGCAATAAAGTCGTGTTTATGGGCGCTTGTCCCTCTTATGTTGACGGTGTTCAGAGCAACCAATGCCAAGCTTTTTATGAGCAATGCGAAAACGTCAATTTCGATAAAGCATCTATCTTAAAGGCACTTTCCGAGCAAAGACACGTCAGCTTCACAAACGAAGAGGGCGCCGAGTCAAACGAGCTGATCTATGCTTACAGAAATGACAACGATTGTGATTGGCTGTTTATTGCCCACAGTGCCAACGTCAGCGGTGAAGATGCCAAACGCGGTCCCTTCCAACCCGACGTCACCCGTCCTGTACCCACAAAAATCAAAATCAAAGGCGAATTTACAGTGATGGAATACGACACACTGTCAGGAGAAATCAAACCTGCCACATGCGAATATAATAACGGTTACACAATTTTAAACAGAGATTTCTATACCAATGACAGTTTGCTTTTAAAACTGCTCCCCGGCAAAGCCGAGCAAATCGCTGAGCAATCCACGGCTTTG
Organism: Eubacteriales bacterium; assembly: GCA_045648705.1. Classification (GTDB taxonomy): domain Bacteria; phylum Bacillota; class Clostridia; order Oscillospirales; family QAKW01; genus Firm-08. The sequence goes on from JAZROO010000038.1 coordinate 30,936, forward strand.
AATGAAGTTAAGGAATTTGAAGTGGATACACCGGTAGATTATGAAACCAGTGAGCCCAACGTTTTGTTGCTTGACTGCGCAGAATACCGTATCGACAATATGCCCTTCAACGCCAAAGAAGAACTGCTTCGTGCTGATAATGCCGCGCGTAACATTCTGGGCTTCCCACCGAGATTCGGTCATCTTGCACAGCCGTACACTATGAAAAAGCAACCCGAAGAGCATACCCTGACTTTACGTTTCACCTTCAAGAGTGATATCAAGGTCAAAAATGCGCTACTTGCGATGGAAGACGTTGAGAAAAATACCATCACACTCAACGGCAAACCCGTTTCCAACACCCCTGTGGGTTATTTCACCGACAAATCCATCAAAACCATCAAACTCCCCACCATCAAAAAGGGAGAAAACGTTTTGATTGCCACCCTGCCCTACGGTCCGCGTACCAACGTGGAATGGTGCTACATTCTGGGTGATTTCGGTGTTGAACTCAGCGGCAAATTTACCAAGATCGTCAGCAAGGCCGATAAACTTGGCTTTTCAAACGTCGTTAATCAGAAAATGCCTTTCTATGCCGCTAATATCACCTATAAATTCGATATTGAACTGGACGAGGACGGCTATGCCCAAATCAATACTTCTTATTACAGAGGCGCTTTGATTTCTGTGAAGGTGGACGGCAAAAAGTGCGGTAACATTGTTTTCCCGCCCTACAATCTTTTGACCGACAAACTTTCCAAAGGCAAACATAGCATTGAACTTACGGTGTTTGGCAACCGCTTTAACAGTTTCGGTTCCCTGCACTCTGTGAATCTGACACAGAAATACTTCGGTCCTGATGCCTGGCGCACCAAAGGTGCTGACTGGTTTTATGAATACAACACCAAACCCTTCGGTATCTTAAAAAGCCCCGTCATCAAAATTTTTAAATAATCATAAAAAATCGCTTAACACCAAGTGTTAAGCGATTTTTGTTTGATTTTGTTATGCAAGCGCCTATTTGTCTTTAAAAGCCGAAAGGATGCTTCTGCGTGTAAAATCCGAAACGGGTTCAAACAGCTCATCAGGCAAAGCCGTAACTTTTTGGTTCCACTTTGCATTGTGGGGAATGAATTTGTGTTCCTTGCAGTACTCCATAGCAGTCGCATAGGGGTGTAAGGGTTTGTGATTTTTAAGCATTCTTTCGCGACGCTCATCAACAGCAACCGTCTTGGGAGTCAACAACATTGCAAGCTCACCCCAACTCATTATTACCTCGGGGCGAAGCGTGTTATCGGAAAAGGCGATGGCATGGTCCTTGAGTAAAGCACAGGCTTTTTCAAACAACTTATCCTCCCGACCCAGATCCTGAAAGGGAGAGTATTCTAACAGTTCTTGTACGGTAACAACCTTGTAACCGAGCTCTTTTAAGAGGGCAAGCTGCCTGTCAAGACCGACGGCAACGGGAGTGCGCTTTGCCATATTATAGCCGTCTTTCTGGAAAATAATCTGACCACAGAAAAAGTCAGGGTCACTTTCCAGAGCCTTTTCAATGGGGTTCACCATAGCGCGTACCTCTGCTTCAAAAGCAGCAGGCATTGAAAGAGTCGACGGCAACCAACCGGCACCATCAAACGACGCTGCCATATAGGCATATCCCAGCGCATCATATACATCATAGGAAGTAAAGCAACGATCGATTTTGTCCACATAGTGAGCAGGTCTGGACATAGTCATCTTATAGCCGTATTTTTCTTCCATCAATCTGTGTAATGCGGCAATATCTTCATACGCTTTATCATAATCACCGAGAAACACCCGCTTACCATAGACAAACGGCTTTTTGCCGAAAATGATATGACGGTAGCAGTGATTGGTAATCTGGTGTCCACCCTCGATCATACGGCGAATCAGTCGCTCTTGACGAAGTGCGCCGCCGTTTTCGTCGGCGTTTATGTCAGGATAATGGTCGTAACGTACGCCTCCCCAAGCGGCAGAGCCAAGTGCACCCGCTTCATCGGGATAATTGTCTTTGGTATCTCCGATAACATCAAAGGTGCCGCGCGCATCGTATTTCTCCAAGGTATCCAGCAACACATCTGTTAGTGCCTTGCCGTCAAACAAATCAGGCGAGCAAGGCATATTCATAGGACCGTCGTCAAAGGTCATAGCGCAGACACGCTCGGTCGTTTTGATGCGCTCAATACGGCGCGTGTATCCAACATAATGTTTGGTGGGCGAGTCAATGACGCCTTTAAGCATCTTTTTGGCTTTTTTACCAATCTTTACAATAAGTGACATATTGTTCCTCCTGTTTAATAAAACTATCTTCTACAAGGCATTTGACAGCAAACATCAGCCACCGCAGATAAAGGGGCAACGATGCATTCTGTTTACGCAAACGCACCCATTGACTTCTCGCGGTGCAAAGATGAGCACTGTTGCGCCCACATACCGCCTCGCCCTCACTCAATCGGTTAAGGGACGGGACAACGGTATAAGCATTTCCGACTTCATCGGTGGCGTGTGCATCACTGCCGCCGAAAATAGAGAGGGCGTGCCGTTTGGCAAAGTCAAGCGCCTGCTGATTTGCCGCTTTGTTTTTACGGGCGGCACGGGCATTATATACCTCCACACCGTCAAGCAACGGTGCAATTTGATCTATTTTATCGGCATAACGGATGTGCTCATAGGGATGCGCCAGAATGGCAAGTCCGCCTTGTGCGTGTATGTTTTCAATCAGTGTTTCAATCGGGGCATTCTCAATCGCACTTTTTAAATTCACACCCAGCAGATGACCATAGGGAGTGGAAAATTCGCATCCGCGCAATACAGAAAAATCCTCAGGAACCGATCCATCATAAAAGCAGTCGTGATCGCAAACGGCAATACCGTCCAAGCCTGCCTTTTTGGCAGCGGCAACCAGCTCGTTTATATCGGTGCGGCAGTCATGAGAAGCAGCAGAATGAACGTGTATATCAATCTTCATCGTTTCAACAGACTCTTTCGTAAATATTTGAAAAAGGGCGCCAGATCCTTTTTGTCATACAACGCTTCACGCGCGCGGAAGGTATCCGCTATACCGCCCAGTACCATTTTAATATGTCCTTTGGTAAAATGTTTTATAATGCTAAGGGTGTCGTTGAGCAAAAAGCGCATTTTTTGACCCGTACGGTAGTGCGCGGGTCGATACGCAACCGTTTCACCGCCTGCACAGAGTGCGTAGTCACGGGTAAAGGTACTGCCGCAACATTCGGTCATCGGGAAACTGCCCCAAATGCGCGGATTGACCTCTAATATGGCATCCCCCTTAAATTCCACCATCGCCATACCCACAAATCCAAAAGAGGACAGCAATGCATAGGCATCAGCAATCATTTTTTCATCATAGAAGCTCTCGCAACAGGTGGACGGACCGCCGGCAATGGGATATTCGCGAATACGCTTGTGACAAACGGCGTTGACAAGCCGACCGTTTTCGTCAATCAGAAGGCAGGCCCCCTTGCCTTGTCCCTCCACTTTTTGCTGGATCAGAGGAGCAGGGTCATAGCGACGCATTTTTTTCAAAATTGCGATGCACTGCTCTCTGTCATAGGCGACGGCATAGCGTTCAGCGGCAGTAAGCCCGAACTTTTCGCCACAATGCGGTTTGATAACAACGGGATAGGTATCGGGTGAGTCACTGTACTGTTTGGGTACACACAGACCAAGCTCTGTACAGCGCGTATGCACGCGTTCCTTGTCATTGAGTGCATTCAGCACCTCAGGCTCCGCAATCAAAAAATCGCAAACGTGAGCAAATTCGCTCCTATTACGGCTCACCATATTGAGCGTTACCGCGCCGATGCACAGCAGGATCGGGCGATCATACTGCCGTATCACTGCAAGCAGACGATCTTTATACTCAACATCCTCCACACTGCCATCTACAATGTGATGGTGCGCAACATAACGGGAGGAAAACGCAGGTACCAAGCCCTCACTTTCGGCGCAGCTCTGCACGCCGACCACGCGAAATCCCGCCTTGCCCAGCGCTCGAACGGCGGCAATACTCATACGGTATTTGCAATCGGTAACAATGACCGTTTTCATCTCAAACTTTCTCACCTTTCTATATAATATAAAGGCAATTAAATTATAACATTTCCCTTTCTTCCTTGTCAAGTGCCAAGCATGCCAAACCTCTTACAACACAACGGGAGGAGCTATTGTGTTTAGATAAAAAAATCCTCTATATGAAAAATAGTGAAAAGTAAAAAGTGAAGCGTAAAAAAGTAAAATCCCCATTCTTACGAATGAGGATTTTTGGTGGGAGTAACAGGACTCGAACCTGTGACCCCTTGCACGTCAAGCAAGTGCTCTACCAGCTGAGCTATACTTCCATTTATTACTTTAATAAGTATATCATAATTTTATGAAAAAGCAAGTACTTTTTTCAAAATATAGCACAGGGAATTTCCCTGTGCTATATTTAAAATGCAAGTTGCGCATAAACCATGTTATGATCACTATAGTCGGTTTTGCTTACCTTAAGCGCCGAATTGTTTTCATCAATATTGTAATCAAACGATTTGGAAACAATAATATTATCAATGGGTGCTGTGGAAACATCGCCTGCCGGAAAGGTATCAACCAAATCAAAGCCATCTTCTCCACCATTGAGCGATATCATTTTCTTGTTGTCAATATAATAATTGTAAAGCACGGGAGAACAGTTCATATCACCGGTTATAATCACGTTTTTGTCGCGTTTTGCAGCTTCTAAAAGTTCTAAAATTTGCTCTACCTGTATTTCTCCCAGGTATTCGATATGAGTATTGTAAAATGCAATTTTTTTATTATTTACCTTAATGACCGAGCGTGAAAAGCAGCGATTTTCATTATATTGTATCTCAAAATACGTTGTCTCAGAATTTAAAATGGGATACTTGCTCATAATGCCGTGACCATACTCGCCGCAATCACTATACTCCGAGGTCTTTGAAAAATAGTAGTATGGATATCCACATATTTGGGCAATTTCTTGGAGTTGATCAACATAGCCGCTTCGATAGGTAATATTATCAAGTTCTTGAAAGCCAATAATATCTGGGTTAATTGTTTTGATTTCTTGAGCGATTTCTTCAAAACTGCAGTTAGAAAATCGCCGCACGTTGTAGGAGGCAACTGTGATTTCGGTTTTAGGAGTCGCATCATTGCAACCTGCAAACAAACTCAGCAAAATCGCCGCAAGAAACGTTAAAATTATTTTAAAACAAGAATGAAGTCTCATTTTTTCTCCCCACTTCTAAATATAAAAAAGAACGAAGCAACAAGCTTCGTTCTTTTTTTGGTGGAAGCTACAGGGCTCGAACCTGTGACCCTCTGCTTGTAAGGCAGATGCTCTCCCAGCTGAGCTAAGCTTCCAAATTGATGGTGACCCGGACGGGAATCGAACCCGTGTTACCGCCGTGAAAGGGCGGTGTCTTAACCGCTTGACCACCGGGCCAAAAATGGTAGCGGCAGCGGGATTCGAACCTGCGACCAATCGGGTATGAACCGAGTACTCTAGCCAACTGAGCTATGCCGCCATGTTATGCCGCCGTTGATCTCTCGTCAGCGCTTGTATATTCTACTACACTGATGCAAATTTGTCAACACTTTTTTTGAAAAAAATTGATTTTTTTTAATTCATTTGATATAATCTCTTCAGAAAGGATTTCAGATATGGATTTTTCAAACAAACCACTGTTCTTAGGACCCATGGCAGGCAACGGCGATTATGCCTTTCGCCGCATCTGCAAAGAGATGGGTGCCGAATATACCGTCACCGAGATGGTGAGCGCCAAAGCGGTGTATTATCACGACAAAAAGACTGCCACTCTGGCACATATTCGTCAAGATGAACGCCCCTGCCTGTTGCAACTGTTCGGCTCGGAAGAAAAATGCTTTGACTATGCCGTTAAAGAACTCGAAGAAAAGGTTTCTCCCGAAGGATTTGATATCAACATGGGTTGCCCTGCCCCGAAAATTTTTAACAATCACGAAGGCAGTGCCCTTTTAGGTGATTTAAAAAAGGCAGAGAGTGTTTTAAAGTCGGTACGTCGCGCCACAAGCCTTCCCGTAAGCGTAAAATTTCGTTTGGGAATTGAGATGGACGATTTTGTAGCCGTAGAGGCGGCAAAACGATTTGAGGCGGCAGGCGCTGATTTTATCACTCTGCACGGCAGATACCGCGAGCAGCATTACAGCGGCAAAGCAGACTGGGAGAAAATTGCACTGGTAAAACAAGCCGTTTCCATTCCGCTGATCGCCAACGGTGACGTAAACAGTCTTGAAAGTTATGAGCAAATATTAAAAACCACAAATGCTGACGGTGTAATGATTGCCAGAGGCGCTTTGGGTGACCCTCACCTGTTTGCACGAATTGCGGCATACAAAAAGGACGGCACCGTCCTCCCTCCGCAAACACTGCCCCAACGCCTTGCCACAGCACTCAGACAACTGGACCTGTGCATCGCTGACAAGGGAGAACTTGCCGCCGTAAGAGAAATGCGAAAGCACTTTTTATGGTACGTTAAAGGCATTCGCGGTGCGGCAAAATACAAAAACCTTTGTTGCAAGGTAATCAGCCGCGAAGACTGCGTTCAATTAATAGAAACGATTTTAAAGGAAGCAAATTAGTTTGCTTCCTTTATCATTTTATAAAGTGCCTCCATCGCATCGGACACACCGCCCACAGCATCCATCAGCCCTACCTGTACGGCTTGTCTGCCGTCGAGCACGGTGCCGATATCACTAACCAATTCACCGACGTTGTGCACCATGGAAAGCATTCTGTCTTTGGGAAGTTTGGAATGTTCGCTGACAAAAGTGACGATGCGATCCTGCATTTTGTCAAAAAACCGAAAGGTCTGCTCCACCCCAATCACAAGACCATTGGTGCGCACGGGGTGCAGCATCATGGTAGCAGACGGCACAATAAATGATTTATCCGTCGCGACCGCGAGCGGCACGCCGATGGAATGACCGCCACCGAGAACAAGTGAAACCGTTGGCTTACTTAAAGATGCAATCATTTCGGCAATGGCAAGTCCTGCTTCCACATCACCGCCCACCGTATTAAGCAATACCAAAAGCCCCTTAACTTCATCATTTTCTTCTGCTGAAACCAATGCCGGTAAAATATGCTCGTATTTGGTGGTTTTGTTTTGCCCGGGCAAAACGTAATGCCCCTCAATCTGACCGATAATGGTCAGCACTTGTACACCGCGACCTACCGAGGTCACACCATTGTCCGACGGAATATCCCCTGTTACAGGCTCATCCTGCGTCGGCTCAAAATTTTCTTCGTTTTTCATTTCAGTATCTCGCTTCCAAAATATAAAGCATCCTCTCCTAACATTCTTTCAATTTGAAGCAATCGATTGTATTTGCATACTCTTTCAGAGCGTGCAGGCGCACCTGTTTTGATCTGACCGCAGTTGAGTGCTACCGCAAGATCGGCGATGGTAGTGTCCTCCGTTTCCCCACTGCGATGGGACATAATGGTACGATACCCGTGACGGACAGCCAGACGAATGGTTTGCATCGTTTCGCTGAGTGAGCCGACCTGATTGGGCTTAATCAGCACGGCATTTGCCGCCTTTTCGTCAATTCCTTCACTGAGTCTTGCAGGATTGGTAACAAACAAATCATCCCCTACAATTTGCACCTGTCCGGAAAAATGATGGGTGATTTGTCTGAACCCATCAAAGTCCTCTTCGCCAAGCGGATCTTCAATGGAGGCAATGGGAAACTCACTGACCAATCGACGATAAATTTCAATCAATTCATCACGAAATACCACACGATTTTTCTTGGGCATACGATAGTGATCCTCTTCGATCCATTCACTTGCCGCCGCATCCAAGGCAAACACAATGTCCTCTCCGACCTTATAACCGCTTTGCTCTACCGCATCGCAAATGAGTTGCAGTGCCTGACGTTCATCATCAATTTCCGGCGCAAATCCGCCCTCATCTCCCACACCTGTTGACAAGCCTTTTTCTTTAAGATGTCTGCCAAGAGCGTGATACACCTGCACCCCCATATGCAGTGCCTCGGAAAAAGAAGCGGCACCGACGGGCATAATCATAAATTCTTGAAAATCAAGTCCGTTTCCTGCATGCGCTCCGCCATTTAAAATATTCATCATCGGTACCGGCATTACCATTGCATTAACGCCACCGATATATCGATACAGCGGCATCTCTTTTACTGCCGCACCTGCTCTGGCACATGCCAGTGAAACTGCCAAAATAGCATTTCCACCTAATTTTTCTTTATTGGGCATACCATCCAGTTGAATCATTTTCCTGTCGATTTCACCCTGCGCCAAAACATTCATTCCCTCCAAATGCTTGGCAATGGGCCCCATCACATTACCGATTGCTTTTTCAACGCCTTTGCCACCGTAACGGTCCGCTCCGTCGCGCTTTTCAAGTGCCTCATATTTTCCCGTCGAGGCACCGCTTGGCACGTTTGCAATACCCACAGCGCCACCCTCGGTTTCCACTCTTGCCTGTACGGTAGGCATACCGCGACTGTCAAGTATCATACAAGCACTGACTTTTTTGATTTTATTTTTCATCGTTTTTCCCCTTGCACACAATTTTTATTTAGTGTTTGCCCCGAAAGGAAAAATATTCATTTTAAAAAATAAAAAAGCCGATGATTGATTTTCTCAATCATCGGCTTTTGTCGGTTTAAAATTATTCGTCAGATGCAGTGTAAATTACAGTTACATCAGGATGCAACTGCAGAACAGATGCAGGAACCTCAGGTGTTACGGGGCCGAAAAATGCTTTTTCTACGATTTCGGCTTTCTTGGCGCCGTTGGCAACCAAAAGAACCTTTTTAGCACACATAATAGCCTTAAGTCCCATTGTCAGTGCATGGGTGGGAACTTCGTCGATACTGGCAAAGAAACGAGCATTTGCCTCACGGGTGGATTCCTTGAGTTTTACTACATGGGTAACGGTATCAAAGGCATCTGCAGGCTCGTTGAAACCAACGTGACCGTTTCCGCCGATACCGAGCAGTTGCAAATCAACTCCGCCCAGATCCTCAATGCGTTGCTCATAAGCACGGCATTCCTCTTCAACGTCTTCCGCAAGACCGTTGGGAACAAAAGTATAGTCCTTACGAATATTGATATGGTCAAACAGATTATGGTTCATAAAGTAACGATAGCTTTGGTCGTTTTCGGGAGAAAGTCCAACATACTCATCCAAATTCACAGAGATGGCTTCGCTGAAATCAAGATCGCCCTTGTTGCAACGGTCAATGAGCAACTTATATGTACCGATCGGGGTGGAACCCGTTGCCAGACCGAGTACCGATGTGGGCTTTACAATTACCTGTGCCGCAATCAAATCGGCAGCTTTTTGGCTTACTTCAGCATAATTTTTACATTTAATAATACGCATAATCATCATCCTTTCACAGTTATAAGAAAATTATAACAAATTAAGTGCCTAAGGTCAAGGCAAATTTCTCCAAATTCAGACCTGTTCTCTTTTGGGCTTGAGCAAAAGCAGTGCCGTTAGGTTGGGAAGCGCCATACCGACGTTGAGCGCATCCGCCACCACCCATAAACGTGCGCTTTGTACAAAAGGGGTCAAAAGCAACATTGCAACATAGAAAATCCGAAATGCTGCTTCAAATCGTTCTCCCGAAAAGTACAAAAAGCAAGATGATGCAAAAAAGTACCATCCCACAATGGTTGTGAAAGCAAAAATACATAAAAAAACCGCCAGTGCGCCTACGCCCCATGTTCCCATTACCGTCTCAAAAGCAACCGCCATCGGTTTTGCGCTTCCCGACAATTTGAATGCTCCCGTCACCACAACGCAAAGACCGCTGATCAGACACATCACCACCGTATCCAAAAACACACCGCACATGGCAACCAATCCTTGCTCGTGTGCATCTCCCCCTGCCGCCGCGGCGGCAATCGGTGCGCTCCCAAGACCTGCCTCATTGGAAAACACACCGCGGCTGATGCCCACCGTCATTGTTTTTAAAACACTTCCTGCCACGCCTCCCACCACTGCCTCAGGGCAAAATGCGCCTTTAACAATGGAAAGCAGTGCCGGGGGAATCTCAGTCCTGAAACTCCACAAAATGACCCCACAGCACAAAATATAACCAATGCTCACCGCAGGAATCACCCGTTCACAAAATCTTACGATTCCTTTGGCGCCACCCCAAAGTACCCAACCTGCCAACAGTGCAGTGATAACACATATCACAAAACTGCGCCAACTGAATACGCCCGATTGCCGCCGCGCATCTAACACGCTGATTACGCTATCCATTTGCAAAGTCGTTCCGATGCTAATGCTGCCTGCCGCCGCACCGCATAACGCAAAAACCTTGGCACCGTATTTACCCAAAACCATCTCTATATAGTAATAGGGACCACCGATATAGCCATCCCCGATTTTGCGCCTTGTTAAAACCGCTGTAAAACACTCCGCGTATTTCAGTGCCATTCCAAGCAGAGCGGCAACAATCATCCAAAACAATGCACCCGGTCCGCCCAGTGCCACTGCACCTGCCACACCAACGATATTTCCTGTTCCGAGTGTTGCCGCAAGAGTGGTGCACAAAGCACCAAATGACGAGATTTCCCCATTCCCCTCTTTTCCGAAAATTGCCGAAAACGATTTACCCAAATGTCTTTGCACAAAGCGAAAGCGTACCGTCATTATACCGCCCGACAACAGTATAACAACACTTAATAATCCACTCATCCTGTCACCTCTGTACACTATATGATAACAACAGAGTGTTTCTTGACAAAAAGTACCTGTAAGCAGTACAATATTCTTATCAAATTCGGGAAAGATAACAACGATGGACAACATTCTTCTTGCTAAAAAAATAGCAACTGCGGTTGCGAATGCAGGCGGCAAAGTTTACTTTGTCGGTGGTTGCGTGCGCGATAAATTAATGGGCAAAGAAAGCAGTGACGTTGATATTGAGGTGCACGGCATTTATCCCGATCAGCTCGAACAAATCCTTGATACTTTCGGACGGCGCAAAGAAGTTGGTAAAAGTTTCGGCATTTATATGTTGGAGCATCATACGTTGGATATTGCCCTGCCCCGCAAAGAAACTGCCATCGGAACGCATCATCGCGATTTTAAAATTGAGGTCGATCCGTTTATCAGCACTCGCGATGCCGCCCGTCGCAGAGATTTTACCGTTAATGCCATGATGCAAGACGTACTCACCGAGGAAATCATTGACCATTTTGACGGCAAAAAGCATCTTTGGGAGCATCGGCTTTGCCACGTAGATGATAACACCTTTGCAGAAGACCCCTTGCGCGTCTTACGTGCGGCGCAGTTTGCGGCAAGATTTGATTTTTCTGTGGATGAAAACACCACCAATATGTGTAAAGCGATTTCGCTTGACACACTTTCTTGCGAAAGAGTGATGGAAGAACTAAAGAAGGCATTGCTTTTTGCCCAGAAACCATCGCAGTTTTTCACGTTTTTAAGAGAATGCAATCAACTGACCGTGTGGTTTAAAGAGTTGGCTGCCCTGATCGATGTGCCGCAAAACCCAAAATATCACGCGGAAGGCGACGTTTGGAATCACACGATGATGGTGTTGGATGCGGCCGCCAAATTTCGTACGCAGGCAAAAGAACCACTGCCCTTCATGCTATCAGCACTGTTTCACGACTTAGGTAAGGCGGTCACAACCGAAAAGATAGACGGTGTGATTCGTTCCTATAACCACGAGGAAAAAGGAATCCCCTTAGTGCAAACCGCGCTCGGACAGCTTACCGGTGAGCGTCAACTTTGCCGCTATGTTTTAAATATGGTAAAACTGCATATGCGACCGGGAGCACTTGCGGCGCAAAATGCTTCCACGCGTGCAACCAACCGTCTTTTTGACAGTTCTGTTTGTCCGGAGGATCTATTACTGTTGGGCAAGGCAGATGATATGGGACGACTGCCGCCAAGCCAAAACGATCATGACACTTTTCTTTACCAACGCCTTTTGGCGTATCGGCATCTTATGGAGCAACCCCAAGTCTGCGGTCAAGACCTGCTGGATGCAGGGCTTACACCCAATGAGCACTTTAAAGATCTACTTACTTATGCGCATAAATTACATCTGTCGGGCGTAGACAAATCCTCCGCTCTTGCACAGACACTTGCTTATTATAAGGAACAAAACAAGAATGACCATTGATATTCACACCCACACCTTCCCCGATGCACTGGCAAGTATTGCCATTCCAAAAATGCAAAAAGCATCTCACAGCGTTGCTTTTACCGAAGGCACGGTAGGTGCGCTTAAATCCTCGATGGCAAAGGCAGGGATCAGTCTAAGCGTTGTTTTACCCGTGGCGACCAATCCTGCAAAAGTTTCTGCCATCAACGATATTTCCATTGCAAACAACGAGGAAAATTTACTGTATTTCGGTTGTATTCATCCCGATGCTACCGAGCCGCTTTATGAGCTTGAGCGAATTGCCAAAGCCGGAATCAAAGGCATCAAACTCCACCCTGTGTATCAAGGGGTCGACATTGACGACATCCGTTATCTTCGTATTTTAGACAAAGCAGGACAGTTGGGACTGATTGTCATAACCCATGCAGGTGATGATATTGGGTTTCCGGATCAGGTGCGTTGTTCTCCCAAAATGCTGAGAAATGCGATAAAACAGGTGGGTAACGTTACCTTGATTGCCGCTCATATGGGCGGTTGGAAAAACTGGAATGAGGTCAGAGAGCATCTTGTCGACACCGATATTTATATCGACACGGCATTTTCCCTTGGCAGTATCTGCGAGGCGGAAAAAGGATTTTATGCCCCGTCAGAGCTCAAACTGATGAGTGATGAAGAATTTTGCAAAACCGTACGTTTATTTGGTAGTAAACGCGTTTTGTTTGGCAGTGACTCTCCTTGGACCGATCAAGCCAAAAGTTTAAACGACATCCGTTTTCTACCACTTACGGACTTAGAAAAAGAAGATATTTTTTGCGGCAATGCCCGACGGTTACTCGGCATTTGACAACCGCGTGTTTTTAATATAAAATAGAGTCACTACATTTAGGAGAAACACTATGCGACTGAGAAAAAAGAAAAATGCATCCTCCAGATATGATGCTTGTCTTGATTGGATACTGACAAAAGAAACCGTTCAAAGTTGGTGTGAGCATCCCCATCTTGCGCTTGAAATCGGAAGCGGCAAAGGCGGATTTATCACAAAATTGGCGGCGCAAAATCCTTCCATCCGATACATTGCCGTTGAAAAAGAGGTAGACTGTATCGTTATGGCACTTGAAAAAGCAAAAGCCGCAAATTTAGAGAATTTGCGTTTTGTTGCCGTGGATGCCAAGGAACTCTCACTGTTCCTTCCCACCAAAAAATTCGAGACCATTTATCTTAATTTTTCAGACCCTTGGCCTAAAAAGAAATATGCCAAGCGCCGTTTGACACACCGCAACCTGTTGCGCCGTTTTTTGCCGTTGCTGAGTGAAACGGGTGAAATCCGTTTTAAAACAGATAATGACAAATTGTTTGCATTCTCGGTAGAAGAGTGGAAGGATTTGGAAATGGATATTTCTTTCCTCACTTACGACCTTCACAAATTGGACATCCCCAACATCATGACCGAGTATGAAACGCGCTTTTCGCAGATGGGAACGCCCATTAAATCTATGTGGGCAAAGCCTACCGCCAAAACATTTGAACTTTTGGATGCCTATACCGAACAAAAAGACGTTTTTCCCTTTCATCAACTGATTATTGACGTTGCTGAAACCGCCGACGTCAGCGAACAAGCACTGCTTTGGAGAGCGTTGGACAACATCGGTGTCCGTATGGCAAAAACCGCTCGCACCACTGATATGGTTAGCTGCCCATTTATTAAATTTACCACTGACATCTTTGTACCAAAAGACCTTGCAAGTGAACTGGGCGGCACCGTAGAGGAAACCGCTCTGCTTTCCGACGATGCTTCCCATCTGATCGAAGCCGCCAAAAACGGTCTTTATACCATCGCACTTGGAGAAAAGCAAGACGACGTTTTGGCAAACGAACACTGGTACAGTTTATCCAAAGAAAACTTACATAAAAAAGACTGATAAAGCAAACAAACCCGAAATATAAAAACTCCGCAGATAACATCTGCGGAGTTTATTTTTAGTAACGAATGCGCGGCTTGAGTCGCACGATTCTGCGACGACGGCGGCGACGGTTGCGGCGAATGGTTGCAATCACGTAGATGATGAGCAACAACAGTAAAATTCCACCGATAATCTGTGTCCAGATATTTGACACAAACTTTTTAATGCAATACAAATAATAAAGAACCGTGGAACGTGAAATATCTTCTTTAGCAAGTAATTTGGTTTTGCCATACACAATACCATCCTTGCTGATGGTAACCTCACCAATTTCATCTCCTGTACTGATGGGAGCCATCACCTGCTCGGGTACATCAAGTTTGTAGGTAAGGGTGGACAAATCAATATCATTGGGCAATACGGCTGAAAGGTTTTCTGCCGCCGTCAATACCACGTAATCCTTTTCAGCGGAAAGCTCAACCGCCACTTCGGTCTGCGGATCATTGACGTTGATAATCTGTTGCATCGAGAAATTGTCAAACGCCCAATTGTACAGATCGCGGCTGTCCCCAAAGATAGGATTGGAACTATAGCTTTCTTTATCCGCGTGCATTGCAACACACATGAAGTTTTCACCGTTTTTGGAAGCCCAGCTCACCAGATTATATCCTGCAGGAGTAGTGGTGCCGGTCTTGCCGCCACAAGCGTATTTAAAGTAATTGGAGCTGATTTGAGAAATCAAAGAATTGGTAGTGCTGACCACACGACGATCCGACTTGTTGGTCGCAGGAATGGAACGGGCATACGTAGAAAGCAAAGTGCGGAACATGTCCACTTCCAAGCCGTATTCCATCATTTTTGCCATGTCTGCCGCAGTGGTATAATGTTGATCTGCCGTCAGTCCATGCACGTTGCTGAAATGCGTGTTCTTGGCGCCGATTGCCTTTGCTTTTTGATTCATCATTGAAATAAAGTTTTCAATGCTGCCGCCGATATGTTCTGCCAATACATTGGCAGCGTCGTTTGCACTGGATACCGCCACAGCATACATAAGATCCGAAACTTTCAGGATCTCCCCTTCTTTCAGGCTGATACTGGTGCTACCCATAATCAAATCATCATCAAAGGTATCTCTTACTGTCACACTTGCATCCATATCCTTGCAATTTTCAAGTGCAACGATCAAAGTCATAATCTTAGTAGTAGAAGCAGGATGAATACGCTCATCTGCATTTTTTTCATAAATTACGGCACCGGTATCCAAACTCTTCAGCACCACGCTCTGCGCCGCCACCTCGGGCACGGGCTGTATAGCCACCTGCTCGCTCTCCTCAGGGGTCGCAAAACTAATCGGTGCGGCGGCAACCAACATCAAGGCCGCCAGAATACCACATATCCATCTTTTCACCCACATCACTCCCGTTAACATACTATATTTAGTATAACATATCCGTCAACATTTGTCTATATCCAACTCATATAGAAAACAAAATTTATAATTTCTACACAATTTTCAAAAAACAACTTGCCAAAACTCAAAAAAAGTGTATAATAGTATAGTATCGAGGTGTGGCTCAGTTTGGTAGAGCGCTGCGTTCGGGACGCAGAGGCCGCAAGTTCAAGTCTTGTCACCTCGACCAATAAAAAAAGTACCCTACGGGGTACTTTTTTTATTGCTTCGAAATAATTGGAACTTGCGGCCTCTTTGTCACTCCCGATATGAACATTCTATTTTATGCGCATTAAAGTTTAGGGCAGGATTATCCTGCTCTTTTTTGTTATTTCGAAAAGGCTTTGGGCATATACAAAACCGCCTGCATCCTTGGCTCAATGGCGCGAGAAGTCGCTTTTTGGAATTTCGATATATCCTACAAATTGGTAGAATATCAAATTACGTTGAGTTTTGAAGAACTCTTTGAATTGACTTGGAAAATACACTTTTCAGAGGTCAAGGATACATTTTTAGTGGCTGCAAATTAGGTGCTAAGGCTTAAAAAACAATTTATTACTTAAGTTCTTGTTCAAGTTTTTTATATTCAGGTGTATCAAAAAACTCCATTACAGTAATCTCCAACCCATCACAAATCTTTTTAAGGGTTACGATACCCGGATTTTTACTCTCACCATTTAAAATGCTTTTGATTGTTGCTTGCGGTATTCCGCACATATAACTAAGCGCATTCGGTGTGATTTTACGCTCACGGCAGAGCTCATAAATTCTATTCACTGTAAATTCGCAAATACCCATACATATCACCCACATTTTTAGTCTTTCTATATATAGATGATATATCACTACAAAGGGCTATGTTAGTTATTTATCACTAATTGCAATTGACAACTTATGTCGAAAGATGTATAATTAGTGATATATAACTAACTTATAGTTACGTCACGGAGGAATCTCTATGTCAAAAATAGCTGACATAATAAAACATGAAGGCGATAATGCCACTTTTGTTTGGAAACATCCCTGTGAGGATTTTAATAGCTTGACTCAACTTGTCGTTCACGAAAGCCAAGAAGCCATTTTCTTTATGAACGGCCAAGCACTTGACCTTTTTGGTCCGGGCCGTTATACACTTGAAACACAAAACATTCCGTTACTTAGAAAATTTATTAATATTCCAACGGGCGGCGAAACCCCATTCCATTGTGAAGTGTACTTTATTAACAAAACTGAGCAGATGGCTATTAAGTGGGGCACCGATTCAAAAGTTCAGTATGTAGAACCAACATACAAATTCCCGTTATCCATCGGTGCTTCCGGTGAGATGGCACTCAGCGTGGAAGATTCCCGCAAATTGCTTATAAGACTTGTGGGTACCGAGCGTATTCTTGATAGAAATCAACTCACTACATTCTTCCGTGCTTTTTTGATGACAAGGGTCAAAACATATATGGCGCAAGAAATGAAGGCAAGCGCCATCAACATTTTTGAGATTGATGAAAATCTTGAGATTTTTTCAAAAGGCATCCACTCTCGGTTAATTGATGATTTTAAGGAATATGGTGTTACTTTAAACCGATTCTTCGTCACCAATATTGTAAAGCCTGATGGTGATAGACAGTATGAAAAATTTAAAGAACTTCACTTCCGACAATATGCGGATATTGCAGAAGCAAAGTTAAAACAACAAACCGATGTGATTTATGCTCAAACCGAAGCTCAAAAAACCGTTATTGAATCACAGGCTTTAGCACAAAAACGCGCTACTGAAGGATATACATATCAACAAGAGCGCGGATTCGATGTTGCAGAACAAGCCGCTCAAAACGAAGGTGTCGGAGAGTTTACCAATATGGGAATTGGCCTTGGTGTAATGTCCAGTATTGGAGGAACTGTTGGTGGAATGGTTGGCGGTGCTGTAAACAATGCTTTTGCAGGAATTGAAGCTAATCCGCAAACAGTTGGTAATGCATTTTGTGATAATTGTGGTGCAAAACTGACACCTGGTGCCGCCTTTTGTGACGAATGCGGAACACCTCAAGCATCACCTGATACTTGTAGCAAATGCGGTTTTAAGTTTATTAAACCCGGTAAGTTCTGTCCGAAATGCGGCAGTAAAAGGGAGGGTTGATAAATGAAGAAAAACAAAGGTTTAGCATATGCGGCTTTACTGATAACATTTATTATTTTCAACGTAATTGCTTTTGTAGCGCCTACTGCAAAAACGTCAACCTTTTGGATCGCTTATGCATTTAGTTTTATTGCTTTTGCTTTGCAAATTGTCGTTTGGAATATTGCTTTTAGAGGGACAAAAACACTAAAAAGTAAATTTCTTGGCATTTCTCTTATTGCAGTCGGAACTATTTATTTCACAGTTCAAATTGCTGCTTTTGCAGTATTTATGTTTTTCCCGACAATAGCAAATTGGATTGCCATCGTAGTGTGTTCGCTGATTCTTGGAATTTCTTTGATTTGTCTAATTGGAACTGAAGTGGCTAGAGACGAGATTGCTCGTGTTGAATCTAAAGTAGAAAAGAAAGTCTTTTATATAAAATCGCTTCAAGTTGATGCAGAAATATTGGCAAATACAGAAACCGATCCTAATATAAAAGCGGCACTCATAAAATTGGCCGAAGCAATTCGTTTTAGCGATCCAATGAGTAATGAAGCTCTTGCGGATCTGGAAAAGGAAATCTCGGATAAGTTCGCCGAACTCAAAACCGCAGAAAATAAAGTGGAAATTATTAAAGTCCTTGATTTGCTCATCATCGAGCGTAACAAAAAAGCAAAATTTTTAAAATAAAGGAGAATCATTATGAATTTCGATGCTGTTTTTACGGTTAAAAAAGAATTTAGCAAAGATGATTTTCTTAGAGAACTCATTATCGAACTCGGCACTAAAAACAACACGCCCGCAGACGTTGTAGAGGCCAATTTTAAAGATGTGCAAGAATCTGTTAGAGAAGTTATCGTTTGTTCTGCTCAAGTAGAAGGTACTTGTACTGCTTCTGTCGGTTATGATCGCCAAGAGCCTTATACTGATTATGAAACATATAGAGAAAAGGTTGGAGATAGCTACGTAACCAGACAGAGAGCGGTAACAAAATATCGCACAGTTACCGATTGGCAAATATTTAGAACCCAATATGTCGGCGAAGCAACTTGTGCCGCTTACAACTCCGATGAGTTTGGCTATGATGATAGTGGAATCGTATCAGCTATAAAATCCGCTAAGAACGATAGCATAGTTAAAAAAGGCGAAGCTACAGTTAACTCAACCGGACTTGCAAGAGCTATAGCTGCTTGTGAATCGCAAGTAGAACGGGGTTCGGTAACATTCCCCGGCGACCGACACAAAGATGTCAATTACAATTCAAACTCTGATGTTCAATCTTTGTCTTGCTACAAATTGCCTTATTATGAGGTTGTCTATACATACAACGACAAAGACTATACAGCGTGCTGCTTTGCATGCGGAAACATAAACATTAGAACAGAAACTCCTCCTAATGATATAGATATTACCGCTATTGTTCAAGAAAAAACTGAAAATTTAGAAAAAGCAAAAAAACAGTCTTGGACATTATTTACAGTATCTTTGATTGTTGCCGCTATTCTATGCATAGCGTTAAAATTCGCTTGGCTGTTCCCGATTCCAATCGTTTTATTGCTTAAAGCAAAAAAAGATAGCGAAGCATATAGCAAAGAATATAAGGCTTGTTCAGACAGTCTTTCAAAGAACGTTGCCGACTCCAAAATTGCCGCACTTAAAGTTGCTCTTGAAAAGCATGGTTATGAACCGATGAGCAAAGACCTTAGTGATTCCCTTGAAAATTGCTCTGTGCCGGGAGCAAAAGATTTGAAGCCAATTAAGGGACGTGTCACTTTGTCTTGGGTTTTAGCCATTATACTTGCTATTGTATCTGTTTTTACAATCAATTCTGCTCATCAGGAAACCCTACACTCCCCCAAGCAGTTAGAAATTAGCGTTGTAAGCAAAGAGGTTGAATATAATCCTGACGTGAGTCCATACATAAACGGCTGTTATTATATTCATTATGATTATGAAATTGAGGCCAAAAAAACCGGTATTAATTATATAGAATTTAAACTGCGTATTAAAGATAAAAAAGGAAATGAAGTCGGCTTTATTAAATCATCTATTTCCGATTTGAATTTGGACGCAGGCGATGAAAAAGTTGTCACTCTTTCATTGGAAGAAAATCAACCGGAGAAAAATGAATTCTTCACTGAACTTTACAACGCAGATTTTAAGGATTATAAGTACGAGATTGAAATTGGCGCAATACAATTCACAGACGGGAAATATTATCACAATGACAAATATGACCAATTCGAGTAATGCGCCAAAAACAAAGGGAAATTAGTGCGATATGGAATTAAAATGCAAATTATGTGGAGGACGTCTTTATTTTAACGAAGGAAGATTTTCGGCAAAATGCGACTCATGTGGAGTGAGTCAATTCATTTTTGACTATCTCGATAAGGATTCAGATGATTATGATGAACAAGTTGAAATCATAAAGTCGGAAAAAGAAGAATTCGAAAAAAAATATCTGCAATATGCTGATGATGTAATTAATGCGGATAGCTATTGCTTAACATCAAATGACTTTTTGAAATGTATTGTTTTCTTTGAAAAATGCGGTGAGTATAAAGATTCTCAAAAATTATTATCACTTGCCAAAATGCGTTTTGTTGGGAAAGTATCAAACTTATCAGAGTGTTCGCTTGCTATTAAGTTTATCGATGAGTCAAATGATTTGACCTATGGTGAAAAAGAGGATCAAAAGCAAGCGATATCTGACTTGGCTATTTCATTCGCCGTTATTGAACTTGATCAAAAAGGTTTTGTCGCAATTC
>JAZROO010000039.1:0-4198 GCA_045648705.1 Eubacteriales bacterium
CCCCAAGTTGTTTTTTCTCCGAGTTTTGGTATAATACTCAAACCTTGAAGTTCCTCACATTTTACAGTAAAGGGTGTTTTAGATAACGGTGTAATTTTATAATCAGGTAATCTATCTGGTAGTTTATTCATAACATCATCAACCTTTCTAATATAAGTGTTTGTTGGGTATATCCTTTTGAAATTTTGTTTAGCAGTATATAAGCGACTTTTGACAGTTCCGATAGGAATGCCCAACCTTGCGGCAATTTCAGTTTGAGGCAACTCTTTCCAATATGATAGATAAAGAATTTGTTTATCTTTATCACCAAGTGTCTCCAATACATCGCTGACTGTATTATTATCAACATATCCAAATCGTGTTTGCGAAAGTTGAAATTCGTTTAATTCTTCTATAGGTATTTCTAAATCTTTGGATTTTTCCCTAAAATAATCATTACACTTATGTCGTGCAATACCTATTATCCACGCTTTGAAAGATGCTTCTGTTTTAAGTTGCCCAAAGCTCTTAAATGCAGTTAAAAACACCTCTTGCAGAATATCTTCCGCATCTGAAACATTTGGAATCCTAAATTTCACAAATCGTTCAACAGACAATTGATTATCAGAGAGCAGATTTTCAAATTTAGACATCGCCTCACCTCCTATAAGTTCTTTAAAACCGGTTTCACTTATATAGTCGAAAAAACACACCAAAAGGTTCATTTAGAAAGAAAATTTTCACCTGAAATTTTAAAAAATTATAGCACAAATAAAACAATATTACAATGATGCTCATCCATCACTCAACACTATTTCACTCAAAGCACTAAAAAAATAATCTTCTGGTAAATCCTCTTGTTTGTAATGCTTTTCTGTTGCTCGTTTTAATTCCTCGTTACTTTTCTGTTCCAAATATTTCTGTATTGTCCGCTTTGGTGGAGGTGGCGGTGCAGTTTCTTCAAATTGCCTTGACCTTTCCGCTTGTAATGATAACAAGTCCTCAAATTCTTTAATATCTAATAATTCCATACTTAAAACCTACCTTTCCAGATTTTTATTGATTTCATCTTTTAACCTTTGATACTCTGCAAATCGTTCCTTTTGACCGCTTTCAACAATGAACTTTGCCATATCAGCCGATAGTTTCAAACCGCTGCCTTTGAACTTTTCTTTTAAGGTTACATATTCCTCAAGCATTTTTTGTGCCTTATATTTCAAAATATCAACACTACCCCTTAAACCTTGCTCTCTACGTAGTTCGCTTTC
This sequence comes from Eubacteriales bacterium, assembly GCA_045648705.1. Lineage (GTDB taxonomy): Bacteria > Bacillota > Clostridia > Oscillospirales > QAKW01 > Firm-08. Next base: position 1,248 of record JAZROO010000039.1, read on the forward strand.
ACCTGTCATAATTGAAACAGGATAACCGAGGGCGGTTTCAACCGCTTTGCTTAATTCATTGTGAAAGGTCTTTAAATCGTTGCGATTGACAAGTTCGTTTGCCGATATTTTGTGCATATCTTTTTTAGCATCATAAAAAATTGGCACAAACCCGTAATGGATATGATTTTTACCCTTAATGCTTTCGTCCTTATGGACAAATGCCGAAACACAATGCGGATATTTTTCTTTTAAGTGGTCATATACCGCCTTAAAGAATTTATCCTCATCATCTGGTTGCACATCATCAGGTAAAGACACAACCCAACTGCACAACACTTTCAAGTCCTTGCGGTTATTCACAGTAAGTGTATAACCCTCTGGCAAGGTCTTGCCTTGCATAATTCTCTCAAACTGCTTTTGTTGATTATAAGGCACTCCGTTCTCGTTCATATTCAAGTTGTAGTTCAGGTGCGATTTGCTTGTGTCTATTTCCTTGTTGCCGAAATTCACATATATTTTTTGTCCGTTCTTATCTACCGTGTAACCTCTGCGAAAATGCAAAAATATATGTCCTAAACCCTGTTTGCTGAATTTCTCATAATGTGCCATACGTGACAACCTCCCTCATAACTTTTTTAACCTATATAGGTTTTATTCATTTACACACACTAAAACCAGATACTATATGTATCTATTTTCAGTATGATAAATAAAAAAGTTTTTCGGGAACTTGTAGCACGTTATGGGTTTGATTTCAAACCCCGTGCTCTGCGAGGCAAAGTTTTCCTCGATTCTAAATTGTATCGCTCATATTCTAGATACAATTTAATAAAGGAAAACCCAAACCCTATACGGTTTGGTGGTGCATTACCCCGATAAAGCACCTTAAAAAAATCGTGTGTGGCGAGCATAAGGAGTAAATTCGCCTGGCGGTTTGAGTGTGGTTTCTCAAATTGTCGAGATTGGATAGGTTGTCAGTATACGAATTTAGCACCAAGTAAAAAAAGGGAACTGTGCGGGTGGAACCTCTGAAAATAGGAACTGTTGTATAAAATCAAGGGCGGAGTGAGATTTCCCGAAAGGGTTGCAATAGTAGGCAATGAAAAAACCTAACTCTCAAACCACACTGTAAGCGGAACGAAGGAGCATACCGTTTAACCAATAAGAGTTTTTCCTTGCTTTTTGCAAGGGGAAACTCTAACCTGTTGCACTCCACTTCTGCTCTGCACCCGTTTACACTTTTTCAAGTTTAATTGAAGATTGAGCAAAACACAAAACATTGCAAAAAATTTAATAATTTGAAACGAAACCTCAAGTTGAGTTTCAAACCGAAAGGCGATTGAAAGGGGTGAATAGAGCGAGGTGCAACCTCGCTCTAGAGGGGAAAACACAAAAAAGATATGAGCAAATTTCCTCATATCTTTTTTATTTTGGCGGTAGTTACACACCAAAATACACACACCACCTAAAAAATAAATTTTTCAATATGTTTTGGAGTGTGTAAATTGCACACTATCACAGATTTACACACAAAAGCAAAGGACACCCACCAAAACGGCGGATGTCCCGAAAACCCTTATTTTATGCGGTTTTTCGCTTATTTGAAATAGCGGTTAAGAAGTCCCTCAAATGCCTTGCCGTGACGAGCCTCGTCTTTTGCCATTTCATGAACGGTATCATGGATAGCATCGTAGCCAAGTTCTTTAGCTTTTCGAGCCAACACCATTTTACCTTCGGTAGCGCCGCATTCGGCGTCTACGCGCATGGCCAAATTCTTTTTGGTGCTGTCGGTGACAACTTCACCCAACAGTTCGGCAAACTTGGCGGCGTGTTCGGCTTCTTCATAAGCTGCTTTTTCCCAGTACAAGCCGATTTCCGGATAACCTTCGCGGTGTGCCACGCGAGCCATTGCTAAATACATACCAACTTCCGAGCATTCGCCGTTAAAGTTGTCGCGCAACATTTGTACCACTTCGGCATCTACGCCTTGGGCAATGCCAACGCGGTGTTCGTCAGCCCAAGTGCGGGGACCGTTGGCAACTTCTGCTGCCGGCGCGGGTGCGCTTTCTTTAAATTTCGATGCATCAGCGTTGCAGATGGGGCATTTTGCCGGTGCCTCATCACCGTTGTGGACATAGCCGCAAACTAAACAGACATACTTTTTCATAATAAATTTCCTCCTACAAATTGTTTTTTAAGATTGCTTTTTTTGACAGGCGGGGCAAATGCCGGTGGCATATACGTCGGAAGCTTCAACCAAAAAGCCGTCCGATGTTAGTTCACTTGCCGTATCGGCAGATAGCGAAAAATCAAACAGTTTTCCGCATTGCGCACACCGGAAATGCCCATGATCCTCCACAAAAGCATCAAAACGTTGTTCCTCTGCATCAATCGTGATAACACGAATGAGTCCGGCTTTGGCAAGCACGTGCACCGTGTTGTAAACCGTGGTGCGAGAAAACGAGGGGTTTTCTTTCACCAACGCTTGGTACAACGTATCCGCCGTGGGGTGTGTGCGGTGGGTGAGTAAATACTCATAAACCGCCATCCGCTGCGCCGTAGGACAGATGCCTTTCTGGCGGAGCGTTTCGGTCATTTTCTGCGGCGTCATAGCGCTCCTCCTTTTTTGTAACCGATACAAATTTGTAATGATTACAATTTCATTATAACGAAATTCAAAAGATTGTCAATAGGTTTTTTAAAAATTTTTTTATTTTTTTGAAAAAACATTTTCCCACCATAAAAAAGGGTTGACAACAAAAATAAAATATGGTAAAGTAAATGTCGTTGCAGATGCAATATGGGGGTATAGCTCAGCTGGGAGCGCGAAGCACTCAAAGTTGAACCCCACCACATAATTTCATAAATAAAAACTTGACGAACCCTCATATGGGGGTATAGCTCAGCTGGGAGAGCGCTTGAATGGCATTCAAGAGGTCAGCGGTTCGATCCCGCTTATCTCCACCACT
>JAZROO010000040.1:0-3563 GCA_045648705.1 Eubacteriales bacterium
ATGACCCATTGCAGATAAGGGGAGTAGGAGGCAATACTGTCTGCCTTCATGCCAAAACCACCCGTTCCTGCGGTGCCGAAAGCGTGTACCATACTGTCAAACAACGGCATACCGCCCACGACCAACAGCACAATCTGCAAAAGCGTCATGGCGATATAAATCAAATATAAAATTTTGGCGGTATCTTTGATACGGGGCATCAGTTTGCCCATAATGGGACCGGGCATTTCCGCTTTGAGAATATGAATGGAGCGGTCCGAAACGCCCGGTAACAGTGCAACGATGAACACCAGTATGCCCATACCACCGACCCAGTGGGTAAAACTGCGCCAAAACAGCATACCGCGGCTCATGGCTTCCACGTCGGTTAAAATAGAGGCGCCCGTGGTGGTAAAACCACTGACCGTTTCAAAAAAAGCATCGGTAAACGAGGGGATTTCCCCACTGAGCACAAACGGCAGCGCACCCAGCGCCGAGCAAACAAGCCAACTCAGTGCAACCATAATAAAGCCTTCGCGCGCATAAATGGTCTGATTTTTCGGCTTGAAAATCCACATCACAGCTTGTCCAATCACCAAACAAAGCGCGATAACCGCTAAAAACGACCAAAAACTTGGCTCCCTATATATTGCGCTGACAATAAGCGGCAGCAGCATCAGTGCGGCTTCAATCCGAATGAGTCTGCCGGTAAAAAATAATATCAGTGATCTGTTCATAGCTTATCCTCTGAAAATGTCGCCCAGTCCCGTGACGCGCTGTTCTTTGGCAAGAACAATCAGATGGTCACCTGCTTCAATGCAGTCTTCACCGGTTGGCATAATGGTTTTTCTGCCGCGAATAATGCCGGCAATCAGAATATTGGGTTTTAAGGAGAGGTCTTTGAGTTTGATGCCGATTTGCTTGAGTGACGGATCGACGATAAACTCCAGTGCCTCCGCCTTGTCGTCCATAATGGTATAAAGGGTTTCCATTTCACCACCGTCCGAGCTCTGCAAGGCACGCGCGTGCTGACAGATGCGGTCGGAAATGATTTTTCTTGGAGAAACGATGCAATCCAGTCCCAGTTTACTTGCCATAGCGGCAAGGGCAGGGCGGTTGATTTTGGTAATCACTTGCGGCACGTTCTGACTGGCGGCAAAGATGGAAATCAAAATATTTTCTTCGTCCAACCCTGTCAGCGAAACGAAGGCATCCATTGAGGTAAGGCCTTCTTCCATCAAAACCTCTTGTGCCGTGCCGTCGCCTTCAATAATAACGGCGCCCGGCAACGCTTCGCTGAAGGTTTTGCAACGCGCAGAGTCTTTGTCAATAATGGTGACGTGAGTACCGATGGACAAAAGCATTTTAGCAAGATAATAAGAGGTGTGGGTGGCGCCGAGGATCATTACGTTTTTGGCTTGCTTTTTGAGCACACCCAACATTTTAAAGAAGCGCTCACCCTCAATGGACGGCGCGGTGATGCCGATACGGTCGCCTGCTTGCAAAACAAAAGCACCGTCGGGAATATACACTTCATCACCTCTGCGGACAACACCGATGAGAAACCCTGCCTTATATTTTTGGCGCAGGTCACTCAGTGAGTTGTTTACCAAAGGGGAATCTTCTCTGAGCTTCAGTTCGATCATCTCAAAAGAGCGACGGGAAAAGGTTTCAATGTTAATAGCGCCCGGAAGTTTTAAGATGTTAAAGATTTCCCTTGCGGCAAGCAGTTCGGGATTGAGGGGCAAGTCCAGTTCCAGTTGCTGACGCAAAAAGGACAAACTTTGATCGTTATATTCAGGGGTGCGGATACGGCAGATGGTGTTGCGCGCGCCAAGGCGTTTGGCAAGAAAACAGGCAAGCATATTCTGCTCGTCAGAGCCTGTGACGGCGGCAAAAATGTCTGCATCTTTGGCGCCTGCTTCAATGAGGACGTCACTGTCCACCCCGTTGCCGAAAACACACATGATATCATAGATATCACTGATTTCCGCCAAGGCGGCAGGAGAGGAGTCAACCGCGACCACGTCGTGCCCCTCTGCCACCAGACTGGACAGCAGAGTGGTACCGATCTTACCGCAACCTACAATAATGATTTTCATATTTGGGTCCTCCCAAAAAGGATAAAATATAAATATATTATAAAATATTATACAGAAAAATGCAACGACTATTATTGCGCGAATATTGACATCGTTTTTTTGGCAGAGTATAATATAAGCAACAAATCGTTTGGAGAGAAAGTATGATTTATTCTTCATTGGAACAGTTGGTTGGTAACACACCGCTTTTCCGTTTGCACAAAATAGAAAAAAAGTATAATATTAAGGCAAACTTATTTGCTAAACTGGAAGGGTTTAATCCGGCAGGTTCTGTTAAAGACCGCGTGGCACTCAGCATGATTGAAAATGCCGAGAAGCAAGGGCTGAAAGCAGGGGACACGGTGATTGAGCCCACCAGTGGCAATACGGGAATCGGTCTTGCCGCGCTTTGCGCCGCCAAAGGATATAAAATGGTGGTGGTAATGCCCGATACGATGTCCAAAGAACGTCGGCAATTGATGGCGGCATACGGTGCCAAGGTGGTGCTGAGTGACGGCGCTGGGGGCATGAGCGGCGCGATTGCATTGGCAGAAAGCCTGCAAAAGCAAACGCCCGGCAGTATCATCGCAGGGCAGTTTGACAATCCTGCCAACCCCAAAGCACACTACGAGAGTACCGGCCCTGAAATCTGGCAAGATACCGAGGGCAAGGTGGATATGTTTGTGGCAGGTGTCGGCACCGGCGGCACCATCAGTGGTGTCGGCAAATACCTCAAGGAGCAAAACCAAAATATTAAGATCGTTGCGGTCGAACCTGCGGATTCACCTGTGCTCAGTGGTGGCAAAGCAGGGGCGCACGGATTGCAGGGTATCGGTGCAGGATTTGTGCCGAAGGTGCTGGATACCAAGGTGTATGACAGTATTGAAACTGTTTCTCAGTCCGAAGCCTACGATGCCGCTCGCACTTTTGGCACCGAAGAGGGATTGCTGGTTGGCATTTCTTCGGGAGCGGCACTGCACGCGGCAATCAAACAAGCGGCAAAGCCGGAAAACGAAGGGAAAAACATCGTGGTACTGTTGCCGGACACGGGGGACAGATACCTTTCCACAGATTTATTTGAAATATAAAAAAGGCTCTCAGGCAACGTCTGAGAGCCTTTTTATAAAGTTAAAGCATAAACTGCAGTGCGCAGAAGGCGGCATAGATGCCAAGCATCAATACACCTTGCCAACGGGAGAGCTTTTCTTTGCAGAGTGTCGGCACCGTTAAGATCAGCATAACGATAAGGGCAATGGGAATATCCAGCACCAACGAGGAGTTGATACCACCGATGAGTGAAGAGGCGGGCAACTCAAAGGGACTGATGGTGATGGCGGCACCGCTGACAAGCACTAAATTGAATAGGTTTGCACCGATAATGTTGCCAAGGGAAAGAGAGCCGTGACCTTTGATAAGAGAGGTAACGGCAGTAACCAGTTCGGGCAGAGAAGTACCCAGTGCCACGATGGTCAGTCCGATCACCTTTTCGGAAACACCGAATTT